>JBFIIZ010000001.1:0-25006 GCA_041601015.1 Minisyncoccia bacterium
GGAACAGGCTTAGCCCACCCAAAAATAAAGCCCCCAACAAAATAAGTGAGTAGTGGGACAATAAATGAGCCAGTAAGGTCCAAATGTCTCATTGGGTTCAAAGTAAGCCTGCCTTGCATCTTAGCGGTTGGATCTCCTAAAGAATTAGCCGCAAAGCCGTGAGCCACCTCGTGAACCACTACAGAGAGAATAAGTATTGCGATTGCGAAAATTATTTCTATACTTCCCATATTTAGGTGTATATGATAGCATACGCCTCACGTAATTAAATAGATTGTAAACAAATATGGCTAGAATTTGTCAAATAACTGGAAAGAAATCCGTTGTAGGTGGAGGATACTCAAATCGCACACGAGCGACGCAGTTTAACCCTACCGGAAAAAGACTGAGAAAACCCAACCTGCAGAAAAAACGCATTTACGTACCAGAGATAGACAAAACAGTTACTCTTACAATCTCAACAAAAGGACTCAAGACTATACAAAAAAACGGAGCGTACAAGACATTAAAGAAAGCGGGGCTGATATAGAAGCCGCTTAATAAACAGACACCTCATAAAGAAAGAACCCGTCGTACTATGGACGACGGGTTTTTTACTTGAGGTTTGTATTTTAAGTCTATTCGAAATCCTCAAAAATTTCTTTGAGTTGAGCTATCAGATCAGCGGGTAAGTGCTCCCTCGCTTCAATGAGCCATTGTTTATCAAGATCAGTAAGATCACTCGCTTCACCAATACTAAGTATTTCCTTCATATTTTCCAAGACTCTATCGCGCTCCTTTTGGGCTCGATCGATAGCGTTTTGGTGCACACGAATATTGGCCAAGTGAGAGTTGATAGAATTTTGCATTCTATCAATCAGACTGCATAAAACAGCAATGCTTGGGCTCGGTCGTTTTGTCTGTTCCATGGTCAAATAATCTTGGTTTGGTTTTCAATCTGTTTGAACAATATTCCAATCCAACAAAAATGTAAAGACAGGCTCTTTAATACTCTACTTTATCCATAGATTTTCTCCATCAGATAAAAATGTAATTGTGCCATCCTCGTAAGTAGCGAGTATTTTTGTATTCAGCTGCGCAAGACTATCCAATACCACCTGATGAGGGTGTCCGTATCCATTATTCTCTCCTGCGGATATGATTGAGTAAGTGGGCGTCACCGCTTCTAAAAACATCTTAGATGAAGAAGTCTTAGAACCGTGGTGTCCAACCTTCAAAACATCGGCGTCCAAATCATCACCGAGTCGCACCAAATAATCCTCAACGCTCTCTGGAGCATCTCCTGTGAGAAGAAAAGAGGTCTCGCCATACTCAAGCTTCAATATAATCGAAGAGTTATTTGGCGGTACGCCAGATATCACCTTCTCGGGAAAAAGTGTTTTCAAATACACTCCAGCACCCAAATCCAAAATCATCCCTCTATGTGCTTCTATTTCAACTGACCCTTCCCTGTCGACAAGACTCTCTGTTGTTATATAAGCCCCACTATCGACAACAGCACCTGTGTCTATATATGTTTCCACTTCATAATTTTTAAACACAGCGGGGAAACCTCCCACATGGTCTGCGTCAGGGTGTGTAGAAATAACAACATCAATCTCTCTGTCATAGTACGACATTGCCCAACCAAGCTCTCGTAAAACAGAGTTGTCACGCCCACTGTCTATCAAAACCTGTATACCCGAAGGAGATTCTATGAAAATTGCATCCCCTTGACCAACATCAAAAAAAGAAACCTCCAAAAAATCCTGTTTTTCTTCAGAATAAACGGCATTCCATACAAAAAAATTTAATATAAATAGAATAAGTATGAAAAAACGTGGAAAATTCTTTTTCATACCAATATTTTACCTCGTGATATACTTTTTGTATTAAAAGCTAAATAAAAACTATGCACGAATACACAGCAAAGAAGTTTAATCTGCCTGAGGTAGAAGGAATTTCAAAAAAACAATTGGATGCACACATAAAACTCTATGAAGGATATGTAAAACACACAAATATACTGCAAGATGAGTACCACCGTATACACGAAGGAGATAATCCAAATAAAAAATTCCTTTTATTGGAATTGAGCAGAAGATATTCATTTGAGTTTTGTGGAATGCGTCTACATGAGTACTATTTTGAAACCTTAGAGAGTGGACCAAAAGAAATCAACAAAGACAGCAATCTATACAAAGCTATAGAACAGAAGTTTGGTGGAATCGAAGGTCTCGAAAAAATAATTAAACATGTATCAGGAACCAGAGGTTCTGGTTGGGTGATTCTGTATTGGGACAATAAGGTAAAAAACTTTATACCAAAGTGGGTAGATGAACACCATCTAGGAGCACTTCCTGTAGACATCGTTTTGGCTGTAGATTGTTGGGAGCACGCATATATGATAGATCATGACACCACAGGACGAGGTGCTTATGTAGAAGCGTACTTAAACGCAGTCAATTGGTCAGTTCCAGAGAAGTGGTTTGAGGAGGTAGCAAAATAGAAAAAGTTAAGTCTAAAAGAATAAAAACCCTAGAAATAGGGTTTTTTCTTATGTGAACATTTCTACGATACTTGACAACAAACTTTAATGTGGTATTGTGTCGTGGAACTAACGAACTTTTTAGATTGATTCACCCCGGAGGGGGTATCGACATGAAAAACAACAAAGGAATGGTTCGTGGGAAAAACACCAAGATGGCCGAAAAGGTTTTCTTGGGAATTTTCCTCCTGATTGTTCTGTCCATCGTACTGGCCGCAAATGCCAGTGGGCAGACTCTGCCCCAGGACATCGACCACCAGGAGTTCTACTCCTGCTGGGAAGAGACCCAGTTCATGAACCCCGAACAGGGGGACATGACTGAGCTTCGAGTGGGCGATCGCCTGCGACTTCCGAGTTGCACCGAACATTATTTTTTCGTGGTGGATGACACCAACGCAGAGATGGTTCGACGATTCGGAGGCTGGGGTATCACCTACAGCCTGATGTACGGCGAATTTCCCGATGGAACCCTGGTAGAAGACTATGGTTTCGATGACAGTGTACCGCGGTTGTGGTACAACAACCTCATCAATGAATCCTCCCAGAAACAGAATGAGTTCCAAGCTCGCATCGCGAGTTTGGAAGCTCGTAATTCCACCTTGTGGAATTGGTTCTGGGGGCTCGCCTTCATCGCGTTCATTCTCTTGCTTGTATCAGCCATGTCGGCTGGTCTGGGTATGAAGAAAGACCGGATCATCGGACTACGTGAAAAACAGATCGATGACATGGAGAAATCCATGGACAAGATGAGGGTGGAATTCGAGGAAGAGCTTCAAGCTCAGAAGTACCAAATATGGGAAAAAGACAACCGTATTAAAAACTTCAGAGAGGAACTCCGATATCATCTCGAAAATCCACCCATACTCCTGAAAAATGGGCGACTAGACGAAGAACTCAAGGACGTTGGAGGCGCAACTTGTTTGTCTGCAAGAGAACTACCCGATGAGGTGAGACTTATTGGTCGTAAGATTCTTGTGGATCGGTGCCGTAAGGTATGGCTGACAAGCCGCTCTGGATCTGTCGAGATCCAGAAGAACGTTCTAGGAAACGGCTCTGTCAGAAAGTATGTCCGTAGAGTTCTGCACAGATTCCCCGCGTGGGAAATCTGCAGCCGTGGTCGTGGTGGAGAAACGGGCTCCAGAGATTACTTCACTGGGGACGGAACTATGTCTATCCGACCGATAGATAAAATCGACCTTGAGATCGTTCCTGCTCGTGAGAGCTCGTGGGACGCCAAGGTACTCGGCGGAAAGTCGAGAACCGAGGAAATCCACAAGGCTCTCAACGAGCAACTCTCCTAGAATTTTCTAGGAACCACTTTGGCCCGACACTAAGTTACTTAGGTAACGAGGTGTCGGGCCTTTTTCTTTTGTGTAACCAAAAAATCACCAAAATATAAATTACATACACCAAAACCATAGTCCACACTGAGAAACCTTTTACAAACACCGATGCAAACGAAAGGGTTGAGAAGGTTTCAACCGCTCTCAGTACATAATCGAGCAATATAAAATTCAAAAACCCTATTGGAAAAGCAAGAGCGCCTGAAATGAAACCAAAAGCTCCAGTGAGTAGTCCCAGAAACATCGAAACGGGGATTACCGGAAGCACTAAAAGATTAACAGGTATAGAAACCAGAGAAATCTCCCCTGTCATATATAGAAGCAATGGCAAAACAAATATTTGAGTGGCAATAGTTGCTGTAGCGAACTCTCGAAGTTCGATTTTTTTCGGAACAAAGCCTAAATATTTTTCAATATACGGAGCTAGATAAACCAACCCCAGTGTCGCCAAAAAGGATAGTTGAAAAGAAGGATCAAATATCAAAATACTTGGATTATGCAAAACCATTAGAAAACCAGCTATCAAAAGTAGTCGCAATATATCTGCAGTCCTCCCTGTGATACGTGCAACAATCACAAGTACCGCCATTATGGAGGCTCGTACAATAGTCGCTGTGGCACCCGTCATTATCATAAATAGCAATATACTAAGCGCTCCTATGAGACTCTTCCAAAGTAGAGGCAAGAAAGCAAATATCCTCATAAAGAATTCAGCAACTATTGTGATGTTGTATCCAGAAAGGACCACAATGTGTATGATGCCAGTTTTCCTAAAGCTCTCCTCCAAGTTTTCACCAAGAGATTCTTCGGCTCCAACTGTAATACCGCCAAGAAGTGCCGAGTGTGGCTCGGGCACAGTCTTTCTTATAGACTCCAAAAAAGCATTTTTAAGTCCAAATAGATTTCTTTTTATAAAATTCCCTCCCCCGCTTCCCAAGAGTTCCACCTCAGGATAAAAAACTTGATAAAAGATATTATCTTTATCAAGATAAGATACATAATTAAAAATTCTTCCCGTATCTGTTTGGAAATTTTCTGGTTTTTGTAATTTACCACTCACACGAACCTTGTCTCCATACTTAAATTCAGGATAAGCGGGTGCAAAAACTAAAATCCCAACCTTTTTATCTTCCAAATACACCCGAAGCTGTGTGTTTTTCTCTTTTACTTTTGGTTCTTCCAATATTACACCCTCAAAAACAAAATCTTGCCCTACAAATTCATCAAAAACTCCTCTATCCTTCAATAGTTCGCCGAATCCCACCCTCAAAAACCCAAACCCCATAGATACAACGAGAACCATCAACAATAGCAACTGAATATCTTCATTTTCTAAAACAAATCTAATCAGAAACAAAAACAAACCAAGTAAAACAAAAAACATGGACATATATATGTCCACATTTACAAGCGATGCCACACCGACGCTAACAATAAAACCAACTATGGTCGTATAAAATATTTTATCTCTCGATGTCATTTAAGCTTTTCCCCCAGCTTCTTATAATCTCAAGTTCTTCTTCTGCACTCAATGACTTTTTAAATCTAGCCCCTCTTGCACCCTTCACGCATAACTCACACTCACTCCATGTGCGATGCCTCCTAAGCCTTCCGTCCACCAAAGATAAGTAGGAATAAGCTTTTGCTTTACTTCGAGCCTTCTTACCATCTTTTACTTTTTTTAGGGCTTTATCATAGCTTGTATTCAATACATCTACGTCATATTCCTCTAAAGAGCCGTGATAGAGCCCTCTATCATCATCATCTCTGAACCCTACAGCTATTTTATCGGCTCTTTCATTGCCCGGTACGCCACTGTGTCCTGGTAATACATTCCATTTGATTTCATAGTCCGCACTTACCTCTTTGAGTCTTTCCCATAAATCTCTGTTCATCACCGGCTTCTTTTGTGTATTTATCCAATTGTTTTTTGTCCATCCAAATATACATTTAGTAATACCATTTACTACATAAGTAGAATCTGAATACACCTCAACCTCATAATCATTTACACTCAAACCATACTGTCTCATGAATTCAAAAGCACCAACTACAGCGTTTAGTTCCATTCTATTATTTGTAGTTCTTTTTTCCCCGTCACCAAGCTCCACTATTTGTTCGTCAAACACAAGAACTGCACCCCAACCGCCCGGACCAGGGTTCCCACTTGATGCTCCGTCTGTAAATATTGTTATTTTTTTCTTTTGGTTCTTTTCCATGTCTATTTATATCTAAAGTATATCAACAATCCTCAACCGGAGCTCAGGTTTGTAACCAAAAGTTGATTTTTCTAAATGCGCAATCAAGTTTATCTTATCCCCTTCCTTAATCGTGTCCTTAAAGCTATCTGGCGTCTTAAAAAACGTAATAGCATTTATCTTTTCACCTAAACTATTTAGAAATATAAGTTTCAAATGATTTTTTTGTTTACCAAATGTTCCAACAAAAGTTGGTTTTACGTCTTTAAACAAAAAAACCGGCTTTGGATTACCAACTCCATACGGGGATAGTTTCTCTATTTCATCATAAAGACCCCATGTTATATCATCAAATGAAAGTTGTGAATCAATGGTAATTAGATTTACTGCAACATCGTCTGGATCAAGCGCTGTGTGTGCTTTAGTAAGAGCTTCTTCCAGCATATGTATACCTTCTTCGGTTGCGGAGAACCCCCCAGAGAAAGCGTGGCCTCCATACTCACTCAAGACACCATCTTCAACTTTCTCCATCAAATGAACCAGGTTTATCACACCATCTGATCTACATGAGCCTTTTATAGTTGGGCTTCCGTCTCGCCCCCATGCAAAAGACGGCTTATTGTGGGCCTCTGAGAGTGAGTTACACACCAATCCTAAAAGTGAGGGTTTCCAGTGAGGATTTCCTATTACAATCACAGGCCCTATTTCACCTCTCTCTTTTAGTTTTTTCTTAGCTTCTTTCACCATAGAAGCCACAACCCCTTTTCTCTCATTGTTTATATGGTCGAGATGTTCGGCGTGAGTTCCTGCGTGCTCTAAATCATCAGTAGAGAGTAGTGCAAATGCATCTTCTGGTTTATCCATACGTGAAGCTGCATTAATACGAGGACCAATTGTAAATCCAATATCTTCTTCAGTCAGATATTTTTGACTTGTTCTTGAGAGTTTAAGTAAGTGCTGAAGACCAGGTCTTGGAGATTTGCGCAAAACCTTAAGACCATACCGAGCAAAAACTCTATTCTCCCCTACTAGTGGCACCATGTCGGAGACTGTTGCTATACCAACCATGTCCAAGAGCCATTTTTCCCACCCATCCCTTATCTCGAACTCACCTTTTGCAATAAGTGCTTGCACAAGTTTGTATACAACAGCCGCTCCGCACAATTCTTTAAATGGATACTCACATCCAGCCTGTTTTGGGTTTACTATCGCATATGCATTTGGGATTTTATGATTTGGTAAGTGGTGATCAGTAATAATTACATCAATACCACCCTCATTTGCAACTTCTACTTCATCAAAATTTGCGATACCGCAGTCAATTGTAATAAGCACATCTGTTTTCTCATCAATAAATTTCTTTACCGCCTCCGTGTTAAGACCAAAGCCTTCTCTATTCCTATGTGGTATATAGTTTGTGAAATTCTCATACCCAACTTTCTTAAAAAAGTCGTGAAGAACAACAGCTCCAGGTATGCCGTCAGTATCATAGTCGCTAAAGATAACAGTTTTTTGATTTTCTTTTATAGCAGTGAGTATTCGCTCAACAGCCTTATCTACACCTTTCAGAAGAAAGGGATCATGAGTATGTTCATCATAGCTAGGGTTTAGAAATACGTGCGCTTCATCGTTCTCTGTAATTCCTCTGTTATATAAAAGACGTCCTGTAATCTCTGAAAGTCCTGTGTATACACCATTTGCAACCGGTGAGTCTTTGATCTCGTATTTATCCATGAGAGGTATTGTACCATGTGAAATATGGCTATATACTTAGTTCATATGGAGAACACAGATTGTATATTCTGCAAAATAGTAAAAGGTGAAATACCCTCACACAAAATATATGAGGATGATAATTATGTAGCTTTCTTAGACATAGAACCACACATAGAAGGGCACACTTTAGTTATACCCAAAAAACACCATAGGTGGGTATATGACGTAGAAGATATTGGAGGATACTGGGAAGCCGTAAAAAAAGTTACAAACAAGCTTCAAGAAAAATTAAGCCCCTCATTTGTGAGCTATTACACTTATGGTATGGATGTACCACACGCACATGTTCATGTGCTTCCAAGAAAAAGTTCCCAAGAAGGCCCAAAACCCAACGATCCCAACTATAACCCAACAAACGATGAGCTAAAAAACCTCGCAGAAAAAATTAATTCATAAAAAACCACTCAGCTTAATTCAGTCGAGTGGTTTTTTATTTTGTTTGTTTATTTTTGAGTCTATTTTTTCTGCGAACGTATTATTTCTATCCCAGGAAGCGTTTCTTCTAAGAAAAACTCAAGCATTGCTCCACCTGCTGTAGACGTAAAAGTAAAATCTTCTTCATAATTAATACCGTCATTATCAAGAACGGTAATTGTATCCCCTCCTCCAATTATAGATATAACATTGCTTTCGGCCAAAATTTTTGCAAACTGGACCGTTCCGTCTCCATAACCTATTTGATAGTCGCCAAGTGGACCATTCCACAAAACAAAAGCTGACTTATCTACAAGCTCTTGGAGTTCATTAAGTGAGCTTGGTCCAACATCGACAATATTGCCTTCTTCTGCGGTGCATAATTCTATATCCAACATTTTAGAAGAATTAACGTCACCACAAACAGCGTCAATGGGTATATGTAGTTTTGGATTATCTATCATGTCTTCTATTGGGGGTATGTTTGTTGGCACATGTTCATTATGAACAACAATACCTTTGTGTATAAGAAATGGTTTTACAAGCGCTCCTGTCACATATACATCATCAGCAATATCCAAAAATTTTCTAATCAAAGGTATTTTTGTACTAAACTTAGCGCCACCAAGAACAAATAAAAAGGGTTTATCTGGATTAAGAGCCTTTGAAAGATTGTCTAATTCCTCCTTAAATTGAATACCAATATAGGCTGGTAAAAACTCAGGAATACCTACAATAGAAGCGTGTTCTCTATGGGAAACTGGGAAAGCGTCATTCACATAAATATCCCCATTTTTAGCCAATTTTTCGGAAAAAGATTCTTTGTTTCCAACCTCTCCATCATGAAGTCGTGTGTTTTCTAACATTAAAACATCCCCTTCATTCATATTCGATACAGCATCATCAACCTCGTCCCCAACGCAGTCATCCATAAACCTCACGTCAATAATTTTTGAAAGATACTCGTGAACCGGTTTAAGGGTTGTAAGCTCGTCTCCCCAAATATGTGACACAAGAACAACCTTAGCTCCTTGCTCTCGAAGATAATTAATTGTAGGTAAGGCCTTTCTAATCCTAAAATCATTTTCAACCTCACCGTCTTTTAAAGGCACATTAAAAGTAGTCCTGAGAAGAACTCTCTTTCCTCTTAAAAATTTTTCATCTGTGATTAAAGGTAAGTCGTCAAACATATTAGGAACGCTCTACAATAATTAAAATATCAGAAAAATGTTTTCCTTCTAGTGAAGCGCGGCCAATCAAAAATCCATCAATCTCACCGTCCTTAATCAGCTCTTCTGCATTCTCTCTTTCTACAGAACCTCCATAGAGAATATTCACGCGTGAAGCGATATTTCTTTGAAACATAGACATCAATATTTTTCTTATAAAAAGAGACATTTGGTGCATGTCATGAGGGCTCATTGCGTCTTCTTTGCATTTTCCTATAGCCCAGATGGGTTCATAAGCAACAATTACATTTTTTATATTTTTCGGAGACACACCAGCAAGACCGCTTCTAAGTTCTTCTGTTATAAATGCAAGATAATCTCCATGATCGTCTCTCTCACTCTCTCCAATACACAAAACAGCTTTCATTCCCGATGAAATAACCGCGTCTAATTTATTTTTTACAATTTCATTTGTCTCGCCTAGAGCCCTTCTCTCTGAGTGTCCAACCAAAACATACTTAACTCCACTGTCTTTAAGTTGTCCCACAGAAACTTCCCCTGTATATGATCCATTTTTCTCCCAAAAAACATCCTGAGCGCCAATTGAAATTTTTTCGCCCGAGTAAATCGCCTGTAAGTCACCTAAAAATATAGCAGGTGAACACACCACAGCATGAGTTCGTTTTAACTTAACTGCAGTTTTCTTTATTTCTTGGAAAATATGTTCAGCCTCAATTGATGTTTGAGGATTCATTTTCCAGTTAGCTATTACTAGTTTCTGTTTCTTTTTAGGCATCGAGTATATTGTATCACGCCCCATTAAAGGGCTCTATTCGGTCTCATTCCAGCTATTTATTGTATAACCACCACTAGGACCAGAGTCAAAGAGTAGGTTAATTAGACCTGTCTCATATATAACCTCAGCAGTGTTTCTTAAGTGTATTTTATAGGCCGTGACTTCTTTTATGTTAATAGAGTTCTGTAATGACACCTTTCCATAAGGAGCATAAACCAACAAATCCCCCGTGACGGTATTTCTAACCTCAATCGCAGCGTCATCTCCAATAGTAGATGCATGATTATTTGTAGAAATAAACAGTACATATGAACCACTACCAGCACCAAAGAACTCTGCGCTGTTTTCAAGGTCTATTATTCCACTTCCACTTTGATCTGAGTCATTGTCCGCTATCAGAGCAACGCTTTGACCAGACAATGCACCCGAAACATCAACCTCAGAGGAACCTCGAATGTTTATGTTTCCATCAACCCACACATGACCTGTTAGTGTTACATCTGATGCTTGTATCACTAAATCACAATCAATTTTCACAGGCCCAATTGTCTCACTGGTATTTTTTATCTCATACGGACAAGGAGAATTAATGATGCCTCCACCAAGTGCTACTTGTTTCCAACTCTCAATCTGCTCATCTGCTATTGGCATTGAACTTGTTGCCTGATCAGGACTACCTGGATAAGAAGTTCCCGAAACTATCGTATTTATTATTGTTTGATAATACGCATTAACGTCTATCTCTGAATCCTCTATTGTATTTGCATAAGCAGAACTCGTGGCATGAATCCCTGTTATATAACCAGATGGGCCAGCAGATATCACAGTACCTTTTATAAGATTATCTCCAGAACCTATTATTGAACCACTTGAGTTCGCATTCCCTTGTATTGATGAGCTATTATCTAACTGAATACCTCCGTCCCCTGCCTGTATTCCATAATTAAAAGCAATTCCATCTCCCGTCGCCAAAGAGATGGTGTTTTTTCTTATCAAATCCGCCTCATCTCCCGTAGAAGAAATTTGTATATCAGAAGGGTTTGTTGTATCAATCTGGGTTGTAGCAAGGGCATCACCCACATTTAAGGTCTCTGTTGAGCTATAATTCATACTTTGAGAGACTCTCAAGACTGAGTCTTCAACCCCACTTTCAGAAGCAAAAAATGACTGCCTCGAGCTCTCTGCGTTGGTTATTGCTTGAGTCTCTTTTAAAACAGGTGTTGCTACCCCATAAACAACAATTAAAGAAAAGGACAGCAAAAAAAGCACTGACAACATCATCGCGCTTCCTTTCTCTTTTTTATTTTGTAAAAACGTTATATTCATTAGTAAGAACCTCTTAATTTAAAAGTGTTATAAAAAACAGAAGACCTTGTCGATGTACCATGAACACTCTCTATTGTCATTTCTACCCTCACCCCTTCGGAGCCGTTAACTAAAAACTTATTAAAAACAAGATTAGTAATAGTTGTGTCGTCTTTAGTAAGAAAACCTTCTTCTACACTATCGGTAACAACCTTTAGACGTCCGTTTTCCAGAGAAAAAACAATTGTTGAATCTCCAGAACCAGTGTCTGAGACAACAGCAAGCGTCCCCGGATGAGAACCGAGCGTACTTAATCCGAGATTTATTTCTCTACCATCTCTTATCTGGTTTGCCAGTCTGTCATAAGAAGATAATGCCGAAAAATGAATCGCTCTGGCAGATTTTAGTGTCGCATAAGAGCGAGTAATGCTTATCATTGAGTCTGCAACAATAAAAACAAAGAGTGCTAGTATGCCAATATATATAACAAGCTCAATTAATGTAAAACCTTTTTGTTTAGAATGAATATTCATATTAAAAAATATCTGCGAAATAGTTGGTTACCTCTTTAGTTGTGGTGCCAGTGCGAGTAGACCAAGACACAGACACAACAACTTTCTTAATCGAGCCATCAAGTGTTCCGCTTATTGCAATGTCATCATTTCCATCTCTATAAACATCAAAAACCTCAAAACTTCTTTCAAACTTTCCATCTATATATTCAGAACCAGACACAAAAGATAGACTAGAGCCGCTTTGTTGAACAAAATAATCAGCACCCGTAGAAAGCGGGTCAATGTGTGCATCCCAATCAGCGTCTCTTAAAATTCTCACCATCTCAACGCCTTCTTCTAAAAGAAGTGTAGCCTGAAGTCTCTCTGTATTAGAAAGTGTAGTTCTCACATAAAGGCTATACGCAGCCATAATTCCCATCATGGCCACAAGAAGAATAGATGAGCCTATCACTACCTCTATTAGAGAAATTCCCTTTTGTTTTTCTTTTTGTATTGCTGTCTTATCCATATTAATCGAACACTTCTATAAGACCTGTTGGTCCAATAAACACATTCTTGGTTTGACTTGGGTCACTCACCAAAGAAACTGTGGTGGTGCCGTTCTGATTCGTCTTACCCGTGAGTCTTACGAATGTAATTACATCCCCACCATCAGAAAAGTCATTTTCAGAGATAATCACATTAGTATTAAAATCAAATCTTTTATTGTCTGGGTCTGATTCTGAATAAGTATCTCCCTTGAAAAGAACAACATGTGTCGTTGTGGCAAACACACCGTAGGAGCTGTCCTCTTTTGACGCAAGCGTTAGTGATCTTGCGTCTTCCAATATCGAGGAAATTCTCAATGCGGTCTTTTCAAGAGACTCATTGTCTCTTATGTTGCCAAATGACAATATCGTTATAGAGGAAAGTACTGCCAAAACACTTATAACAACAAGAATCTCAACAATAGTCAGACCTTTTTTATCATTTAATTCATTTTTAAAGAAGAAATTCACAAAAATTTTATAATCCGCTGGTGAGAGAATACATAGGGCTAATCATTGATACAGCAAAAAACCCTACAATAGCGCCTATGAACACCATTAGAAAAGGTTCTATTATAGTGGACATATTTTTGGTCTTTTGGTCTACCTCGTCTTCATAAAAGACAGCAACTCTTAGTAACATTTCGGGTAATTTCCCCGTCTCTTCACCAACCGCCATCATTTCATTAACAAGCGCTGGATAATATTCTTCGTTTTCTTGAAAAATAGAAGACATTGTGGAACCTCTTTGTATTTGTTCCTGTGCGTAAGTCAAAACTTTCTTAAACTTTGTGTTTTGTATCACTTCAGAAGTTATCTCAAGAGCCTTAACCACCTCAACCCCAGCAGTAAGAAGAGACGATAGGGTTCTAGAAACTCGGGCTGAATTAGTTTCTTGAACCATAGTGCCAACCACAGGAATCTTCAATACTAGAGTGTCAACTATCTTTTTACCTTTTGGTTGCCTTTTAAAAATAACAAAACCTGTAATCAAAGACGCCAATAAAATAAGGGCTAAAATAGTATTATTTTTCAAAAAATCACTCACAGAAATGATAATTTGAGTAGACATTGGTAAGTCTACGTTTAGCTCCTTAAAAGTTGCTGTAAGGGTTGGAACAATAAATATAAGCATCAAAGCTCCAACTATAAGCATGGCAATAAGAATAATAGTTGGATACATAAGAGCTCCTCGTATCTTCTTTTTTAGTTTATTTGATTTATCTAGCTGGCTCGCAACTATTTTCAGTGAGTTTGAAAGATTACCACTCTCCTCTCCAGCGTGAACCATCGAGATAAAAATAGGTGGAAATATTTTTGGAAACCCTTCTAAACCCTCACTAAATGACACACCTCCTTTTAGTTTTGTATTTATGCTTTGGATTATTTCTTTAAATTTTTTATTTTTTGTTTGTCTCTCCATTACACCAAGAGCTCTTGCAACAGGAAGTCCTGCTTCAATCATGGAGCCCATATTGTGTGCAAAAGAAATTTTATCTTGCTCTTTTACTCCACCAAAGCTAACGTTTTTTAGTTTCTTAAATATTCCAAACCTGCCTTCTTCATTAATCTCTCTTGCGTAAACTAATGTTTCTCCATCACTTTTAAGAAAACGATATAATTCGTCTTCGCTCTTTGCATCTTTCTTATCTTCATAAGTGCTTCCGTCTCTTTTTATAGCTTTGTATTCAAATAACATATTATTCTGAAACAACCCTTAACACTTCCTCTATTGTCGTAACTCCCTGAGCGGCTTTGAAAATACCATCCTCAAACATAGTAAGCATACCCTCTTTGATTGCTTGTTCCTGAATTGCATCTGAGGTAGCTCCAGCAATAATCAACTCCTTAATAGGAGCAGACACTTTCATAATCTCATGTATACCAATACGACCACTGTAACCATCTTCACACTCATCTTTACCTTCGAGTGCTGAGTAAAATGTAATCTTCTCCCAAGTTGCCTTCTTGTCTACTATATTTTCTTCCTTAAGTTCTTTTAAAATTTTATCCAAGTTAACCTTTTTACCAAGTGCTTCAATTTCTGATTTTTTTAATTTTCTCTTTGTTTTATTGTCACACAATTTTCTAACCAATCTTTGGGCTATAATAGTTTTTACTGTTGAAACCAGTAAAAACGGCTCAACCTTCATGTCTATTAGACGAGGTATAGCTCCGGCAGCTGAGTTTGTATGTAAAGTAGAAAGCACTAAGTGACCAGTAAGTGCGGCATTCACCGACAAAGAAGCGGTTTCTGTGTCTCTAATTTCGCCCACCATTATGATGTCTGGATCTTGTCTAACAAGAGATCTAAGACCTGATGAAAAAGTAAATCCTATTTCAGGTTTTACTTGTGTCTGATTTATCCTAGACATTTGGTATTCAATTGGATCCTCTACTGTAGATATGTTTACATCGGGTACATTCAAAAGATCCAAATCCGTATACAGAGTTGTTGTTTTACCAGATCCTGTTGGGCCTGTAGTAAGTATCATCCCTGTTTTTTGTTTTGTTGCCCAATGAATCTTATCGAGTCCATCTCCGTGGAAACCAAGAGCCTCTAAAGTAAAACCTGAGGTATTCTCTTTCAAAAGACGCATAACAGTTTTCTCCCCATAGTGCGTAGGTAAAACAGAAACACGAAAGGAAACCTTCTGCCCATCTGTTTCTATTTTAAACCTACCGTCTTGTGGTAATCTTTTCTCATCAAGCTTTAGTTTAGACAAAACTTTTATACGAGCAGTAATACCGGGCGCCGAACCTTTAGGTAAAATCATCGCATCATGCAATATGCCATCAATTCTATACCTAATGAGTAGTTGTTTTTCCATTGGTTCAACGTGTATGTCAGAGGCGTCTTGTAAAATTGCATGCTTAAGCAAAGTATCTAGAATACGAACAACAGGAAGCCCGTCGGCCACTTTTTTGAGCTCTTCTTCTGACTGTTCTGGCACGTCTGCTTCGGTATCAGAGATTGTAATTCCCATATCTGTTGTCGCTTTTTGAATGATGTCGCCAAACTCTGCCTTTAAAGATTTTTGATATTGCAAAAGAGCGCTCTTAATAGACTCAGAGTTAGTGAGTCTTGCTGAGATTTTCAGACCAACTTTCTTTTTTATAAAATCAATAGCGGTGAGGTCATCTACATCAAGCATTGCCACTTCAAGATTTTTTTTGTCGCGAGCAAAAGCAACAATATTATTGTTTCTCGCAATAGGTTCAGGTATTAGAGATAATATTTCAAAATCAATTTTTCTACCCTGTAGTGAAACAAATGGGATACCCAGCATATGAGCATGTATTCTTCGAAGGTCGTCTTCGCCTAAAACCCCTTTGTTAACAAGTATTTCTCCAATTTTTTTTCCTTTGTCTTTTGCTTCTTTTTCGACATCAGAAAAATCTTTTTTAGATATTACACCTGAATCTAAAATAAATTCTTTTAATTTTTTCTCTGATATGTGCATACAACAAGTACCCCGCCGTCACGGTGTTTACTTAATTTTAGCAAATAACAGCCAAACAAAAAGCCATCTCTGTGGACGGCTTTTTGTTTTAGTTATTTTTTAGAACTCCTCAAAGAAGATAGACGAGATAGCTTCTATTTCAAGAATAATAGTAGCTGTTCTGGTCTGAGAACCGTCTGGGTTTTCGCCTCTTACTGTAATTGTATAGTTTCTTTGCCTTGGTTGTCCTTCAAGTCCAATGTTAAACACTGAACCACTTCTATACTCACCCGAAGTAAGAACTGGTTTCTTCAAATCTATGGTTATGTCGGATAGATTTGGAGATATACCCTCGTAACTTAGAGTCACATCTTCTGAAAAACCATTGAATGGGACTACTTTTATAACAGCGTCTGTAGTTGTACCTCTACCACTAAGAGATTTTTGTTTTAATTTACCAACCGCCTGTAAAGAGAATGTTGGTGGCGGAGAAGACTCGTCATTATCGTTAAGACTACTACAGTCAGGGTCATTTGTTGCTCCAGTGCCATAGTCTATTAAGGTATCACCGTCATTGTCTATACCGTCTCCACACTGACGCGGTACAGTGAGTGTTACATGAGGAGATTCATTTATTTCACCAGTTCCCTGTGTCTGACACTCAAGCCAAACTTCGTACACACCTACATCATTCGGGGCCTGTAGGTCATAGTTATCAGGCCAAACAGCTGGGACCGTGCCTCCATAAGGTTCGCTCGGGCCACCAGAAATTACTCGGGAAACTACTTCTAGCTCATTATCATCTTCCCAGGCACCACTATCACTCCACCACCATTTAATATTGGCACCCGGCGCAGCTGTAAGATTTGTTGAATGTTCCTCTCCTGTGTCCCAATTAGTCATTTGAAAGGAGTCAATAGAACACTCAGTTGCAATTGATGTATATGTAATTTCAAAAGTAAGTGTTTGTCCTGGGGCTGTAATTTCGGCCCATAGTGTCGAGCCTGATGTGCTACCAACCTCAACACCTCCTATTTTTGCTGTAATATTCCTTGAATAACCGTCAATATTAGGAACCCTAGTTATTCTATAAGACCTTCTTCCAGAACCAGGTAGGGTAACGCTATATGTCTTCGTTGAGCCTACAGAAACTGAACCGTCTCTCTCTACACTACGACTTATTCTATAAGAAGTGTCTTGGTTTGAAGTTACTTCAATAGTCGCTGTATTTGAGGAACTGACAGTTATAGAAGCTGGGGCAGAAGTCCCCGTTAGACTCTCATTGTCAGTTGCGACTGCTGTAATCGAATAAGTGCCAACGGGGACATTACTCCATGTGTAGGAATAAGGTGAGCTAGTATCAGTGTTAAGAAGTGTTCCTCCATTATAAAATGAGACACTTGATATCGTTCCGTCTGTGTCTGATGCGTCAGCGCTAATAGAGATATTGTCATTTGCTTGGAACACAGAACCATCAGATGGAGCTGTGAGCGTTGCTGTCGGATTAGATGAAGGAGCTCCTACTGTTACTGTTGCAGAGTCTGTAGGGTTTGCCCCATCAGTTCCTACACAAGTAATTTCAAATACAGTATCTGCAGTTAAATCACCAGAACTAACTGCGTTCCCGGAAGTATCCGTGCTCCACGCCACACCATCTTTTGTGACACTACATGATGAGACATTAGCTGAGCTCCATGTGACGTCAGATGAGCCGTCGTATGCCACTGAAGTTGGGTTGACGCTTATGCTTGCCGAAGATGCTGCTAGTGCTGTATAAGTGATTTCAAAAGTAAGTGTTTGTCCTGAAGCTGTAATCGTTCCAGAATTGGTTCCAAGCTCAGTAGTTCCTATTTTAGACACAACTGCTTTTGTATACCCGGCAATATCTGGAATATTGGTTATAGTATAAGTCCTTTGTTCAGAACTCGGTAAGATAACACTATATGTCTGTGTTGAACCAGCAGAAACTGTGTCGGGTTCATCACCCGTTACATCATGATTAATCCTATAAGAAGTATCGAGGTTTGAGGTAACAGCAACCGTCGCAGTTGGTTGAGGATTAACCGTTACAGTCGCAGACGCCGTTCGGTTTTGTCCATCTATACCAACACAGGTTATTGCAAAAGTTGTATCTGCAGTTAAATCACCAGAACTAACTGCGTTCCCGGAAGTATTACTGCTCCACGCTACCCCGCCCTTGGTAACACTACATGATGAGACATTAGCTGAAGACCATGTGACTTCGGAGGATGTATTGTATGAGATCGGTGTTGTGACACTTATGCTTGCTGATGAAGCAGCAAGTTCTGTGTATGTGATTGTAAATGCTCCAGTACCCCCACGACTTATTGTCGTTGGTGCCGTAACCGCAACACTGTATCCAGTTCTCGCATCTGGGGTAACAGTGTATGTTGTACCGCTTGCGCCAGGCACGACAACATAACTATTTGTGCCATTAGCGCTTACTATAGTCCCCGTTCCGTCAAAGTCTCTTATAGTATTAGAATAATTTATTGAATATCCTGTATTAGCAAGGTTTGAGCTAACATTAAGCGTTCCTAGGATAGTAGAGTAAGTAATAGCAAATGACTCCGTCGCACTCACAGCAATATCTTGATCAGCCGGATCCACAGATACTATATAATCTGTTACTGAAGCAGGAACAACAAGAAAGTTCGGCTCAAAATCACCTACTGTAAATGTAATAGTGTCTGCATCACCTGCTGTACCCGTGGTGCCAGAACTAATCTCTGTGCCATACGAGTCTTCAAAGACATAGCTTGTGCTATCTAAGTTGGAAGTTATTTCCGCAACTGCGGTACTTGGTGGTATCGCAGTAACTGTAAGGGTCGTAGAGCATGAGCCTGTGGTTCCGTCTGGGTGAGTACCGCTTAGGCTAAGTGTGTAATCACCGTCAGTTGTTGGCGCTGTTACTGATGAAGCTGTGCCACTTGTAGTCTTGCCTCCCGTCCAACCTGACCATGATGGGTTTGTCGATGCGCTAAGTGCACTTGATATATTAGAAGAGTCCCACTGAATGGTCATGAGCCCTCCACTCTGAACAGAGCTCGTTGTGCCCGTGAAGTTACAGCTTGGTGATTGAGCGGAATAATTAATTGTCATTTCTATAGAACCTCCTTTAGGACAGGTTGGTGTTGGATTCCCATCGCTTGTTAGCCAAGCGTCACCAGAATATCCAAACAAAGAACCTGGAGTAATTCCTCTAGTTGTTGTGTTGTGACCAGAAATCGTATAAGTGGTTGGCGTGTTTGCAGCTATACTTTTCGTACCAGATATGCCATTTATAGTAAATGTTGTTGCTTTATTAGAGGTAACGACCATATCACAAGTTTGTGTTGGGACAACAATCGTAAAGTCATTTGATGTACAAGAGTTTCCATTTGTACCCGTGCCAGTCATCGTATATACATACGTACCGGGCGTAGAGGGCGCTGTAATGTTGTCATTACCTGTGGTTGGCCTAGTGCCCCCCCAAGAAGAATCCAAAGCGCCGCTTACTCGAGAGCTACTCCAGTCAACAGGAACAGAAGCTCCTGGATTAACTGTTACTGTCGTGTCAGTGTCGTTTGCAACCCATGACCTATTTGAATCCAAGGTTATAGAACAGTCATTAACAGCATTACGTGTTACGGTAAATGTTTTAGTTTCCCCATTTCCTAAAGTTTGTGTGCTTGATGGGGTTATAGTGTCTGACCAAGCAACACCCGGATCAGTAACAGAAATCGAATAGTCGCCCGTAGCTCTGCTGCTGTAAGTATATGTGCCGGCTGCTCTGGTTACATTGCCGGTAGTCCAAGAACTCGGACCGCTTAGGTTGTACTCCACATTAGGAGCATTTGTTGGTTTTACTATAACAACCCGAACTGTTCCCGTAGGCGCTGGGGTTGTGGTTGTAAATGTAGCGTCAGATGTATAGGCGGTACCCGTAGAGTTTGTAGCATAGCCTCGATAGTGATATGTGGTGCTATGAGTTAGACCTGTTATAGCGCTAGTATATGTTCCAAGGGTTGTGCCCGACGCTGAAACACAAGTCGCTCCGTTTGTAAGACTTGGATTTGATGTAGTTCTATAACATATTCCACGAGCAGAGATTGATGCCGGTATACCAAGAGACGTGACATTGGCACCAAGTGTTGCTGAAGTGGTGTTTACAGAAGCTGACGTTGGTGAAGTGACGGTTGGTATTGCTTTGTTTTTTACAACACCACTTACCGTACAAACATTACCTATTCCATCGGGGCTTCCTATTGTGTATTGATATGTATAAGACGTATCCGCAGAAACACTTGTTGCTGGAGTAAATCCACAACTTGCTCCCGCATTTAAATATGTCACGCTTCCTGCGCTAGATGGTGTTAAGTTTCTACACCCAAGCACCGTGCCGTCCGCATTATGAGTCTGAACCCATCTATCGCCAGCATTCGGAGAACCTGTGTCATTAGTTAAAACAGAATGTACTTGTTGCCCTGCGCCTTCTACCACATCAGCCACTGAGTCATCTGCACAGACCGGAGCCGGCGCTGCTTCTACGGTTAGGGTGAGGGATCCGGAACTGTGGCTATCGATAAGATATTCTACGTATCCACCCGTTCCGCCTGAAATAACCCAGCTTGATTGACACCCGTTTTCATAGGTCCTTACTACTTGTGATCCACTTTCT
Source organism: Minisyncoccia bacterium (assembly GCA_041601015.1). GTDB lineage: Bacteria > Patescibacteriota > Minisyncoccia > Phycocordibacterales > PCTT01 > 21-14-all-36-13. Next base: position 20,695 of record JBFIIZ010000001.1, read on the forward strand.
AGATTTATAGTGTATGTTCCTGGCGTTGTTGGCGCAGAGAAAGTCCATGAAGTAGAGCCTTCATTTCTTCCATTTGAAGTGTTTATAGCTGTTCCAATTTTCCAATTGTAGCTTATATGACTAGCGCCATCGCTATGTGAAGACTTTGCTAGTTGACACCAAGTATTACAGACTCCATTGAGTGAACCAATTCCAACTTGTGCATTTGCAGATGAATACAAAGAGCTTACAAAAACTGAATTTCCTGAAGAGTCAGTAACTCCAATATTATATGTAGGAGAAGTCTCTACCGCAGGACAGCTTGTATCTTGGGCAACTCTAAAATCGTCTTCCGCAAAAACCTCAACCTCACCACCCGGTTGAACTGTTAAGCTTTGGCCGTGTGGATCTCTAAACTTAAAGACAGCGTCTCTTCCCACACTGGGACCAGTGTAGCCACCACCAGTACAGTCTGAATGTTCTGGGTTATCAAAACAATTTATGGTTCTCGCTTCTACGTCAGATTGATTAAAGAATAAAAAACCTGCAACTGAGAAAATCAGTATAAGAAAAAGAACTAGAAAATATTTTTTATTATTCATATATATACTTTTAAGAACAACCTAGTTTTAAACACAGCTATATAAACAGAGTAATAATATTTTATTAAATATTTTTACTCAACATACGAAACACTTACAACGCGAGTCTCGCCTAGACCATCCACAACCACAGAAAGCTCTATTTCACCCTTTGACCCATCTATTGACGCATAGTCATCGGATAATTCTGAGTCATATATATCATATCCATCAGAGGTCATATAAGCTTCATACTCTTTGTACAAATCCTCAACAGTTCTGTCGCTTGTATAAGAGAGAGAGCTTTGTGTAAAGCCTGCGTCTTTGTATTCTGTAGAATAACTCTCTGTTATATTTGAAAGTTCAACTGGAATATCTTTAGAGAATCCTTGCGGTAGCTTGTCTTCATCTGTCAAAGCTGCGCTCACATCAACCTTGTTTAGAGAAACGTCTATCTCCCCCACCGGCTGGTCTGATTTATTATAAAAAACAAAGAAATAAACCAAGATTATTAATAAAATAATTCCAAGCACTAAAAATACGGTTTTGTGATTATTCTCCTCCATAGATATTTATTAAACGATTAATACACCTGTGTTTAGGCTAATTATAGGGGGTTTTTCTGCAAAAAAACAGTGAGACACTGTGGAATTCTTTTGTATTTGACTTTCTGATTTGTATTGATATAATACTTTTTACATTGGTATAAAGATTGATTAATTGTCCGTTTGAAACGGACTTTTTTCTTTAAAAATTTTAGGAAAATTTGGTCTTTATTAACCAAAATTAACAATAGAATAACAATAAAATATGTTTGATCTAAAAGTGATAAATTCAGTATTGGACCAACTCGAAGAAGAACGAGGGATTCCAAGAGAAAGAGTGATCGAAGCTATCGAGGACGCTCTTGCTACTGCATATAAGAAAGAGTATGGAAAACGCGGACAAATCGTACGTGCTAATTTTGATTTGAGCACAGGCGGAACCGAGTTTGAACAAATAAAGATAGTAAAAGACGAGAAAGACTTAATAATGCCGGATGAAGAGCTACCTCTAGAGAGAGACGAGGAAGACGCGCGAGTTAGATATAACCCAGAGCAACACATTTTGCTTACAGAAGCTTCAAGAATCAAAAAAGACGTAGAAGTAGACGATGAACTAGCCTTCCCTCTTGAAGCAAAAGAAGATTATGGAAGAATCTCTGCTCAAACCGCAAAACAAGTGATAATCCAAAAAATAAGAGAGGCAGAAAAAGTCTCAGTTCACAAAGAGTTTGGTGGAAAACAAGGAGAAATCATCACAGGAACAGTACAAAGAGTAGAAAGGGGTAATGTTTTCATTGATGTTGGTAGAGCGACAGCGATACTTCCTTATGAAGAGCAGGTTCCTGGTGAAAGATTCAAGCAAGGTGAACATATAAGAGGATATCTCTACTCTGTAGAAGAGACATCAAGAGGTGTGTTTCTGCGAATAAGTCGTTCTAAACCAGAATTCCTATATAAACTATTTGAAGTTGAAGCTCCAGAAATAGCAAATGGAATAGTAGAGATAAAATCTATTGCGCGTGAGGCCGGTTCAAGGTCAAAAGTGGCTGTTGTTTCTCATGATGAGTACATAGATCCAGTTGGTTCTTTGGTAGGACAACGTGGAGTACGAGTTTCGACCGTAATGAGCGAACTCGGTGGTGAAAAAATAGACATTATTGAATGGTCTGATGACCCAGGTGTGTTTGTGGAAGAAGCACTGTCTCCTGCTAGAGTTATTTCTGTAGAAGTCGATGAGGACGAACAAACAGCTGTTGTTATGGTAGAACCAGATCAACAATCTCTTGCTATTGGTAAAGGTGGTCAAAATGCACGTTTGGCGGCTAAGTTGACAGGTTGGAAGATAGATATTCAATCAGATGAGGAAGAGGTTGAAGAGGAAGAAGACAAAGAGAAAGAGGAGGAAAATGCAGTAGAAGAAGCTGTGGAAGACGTTCTTGAGGATGTAGCCGAAGACGGAGTAGAAGAAGCGGCCGAAGAAGTGACAGAAGAAATCGCCGAGGACAACGAGGAGGATAAGAAGGAAGCGAAGAAAAAAGTTAGCAAAAAAGACAAAGAAGATAAAGTTGAGGAAGAAACTAAAGCCGAGGAAGTTGAGGAAGAGAAAAAAGAAGAGTAAAATCCATCTAAATTAAGTTAGTTTATTAGAAGTAAGTATTTATTCAATACAATATGACAACATTTATTATAGGAAGTGCGTTGTTGGCAATAGTCTATGGACTATATTTGGCCTCATCAATCGTTAAGCTTCCAGCAGGAAACGAAAAAATGCAGAAAATAGCAAAAGCTATACAAGAAGGTGCTTCTGCATACCTAAATAGACAGTACAAAACGATAGCGATGGTTGCCGTCGTTATATTTTTGATTATAGGCTTCACCGAAGCTCTTGGTTGGACAACCGCAATTGCGTTTTTGGTGGGAGCATTTTTATCTGGCCTAACGGGATACATAGGAATGAACATTTCAGTACGAGCAAATGTTAGAACAGCAGAAGCTGCAAGAGGGGGGCTTAAAAAAGCACTCGAAGTAGCTGTAAAAGGAGGAACAGTAACAGGTATGCTTGTTGTTGGTCTCGGACTTTTGGGGACAGCAGGTTTCTACCTAATAACAAAAGACGTACACGCACTAATAGGTCTTGGTTTTGGAGGATCTCTTATATCAATATTCGCAAGACTTGGAGGTGGAATATTTACAAAAGCAGCTGACGTTGGGGCAGACCTTGTTGGAAAGGTTGAGGTTGGTATTCCTGAAGACGACCCTCGAAACCCAGCAGTTATAGCTGACAATGTTGGAGATAATGTTGGAGACTGTGCTGGAATGGCGGCTGACTTGTTTGAGACTTACGCGGTTACATTAATCGCCGTTATGCTTCTTGCGTCTCTTTTGTTTGAAGCATTTCCAAATGCAATTATGTACCCACTGGCAATCGGTGGCGCATCTATTTTCGCTTCAATTATTGGGTCTTTCCTAATTAAGCTTGGAAAAGATAAAAACATAATGAAGGCTCTATATAAAGGCCTTGGAGCATCCGCCCTTATAGCGGCCGCTGCTTTTTATCCTCTCACAAACTATCTTATGAGCGGAAATGGTCTATATAGCACAATGAATCTTTACTTATCTGCACTTATAGGGCTCGCTGTAACGGCAGCGCTCGTGGTAATAACCGAATACTACACATCTACAAAATACAAACCCGTACAAGATATCGCTAAGGCTTCAGAGACAGGGCACGGAACAAACATAATCGCAGGACTCGCAATGAGTATGAAATCAACTGCGCTTCCTGTGTTAGTAATTGTTGCTGCAATTTTAGGCTCATATGGTCTTGCAGATATATTTGGTGTCGCAATCGCTGCTATGGCCATGCTTTCAATGGCTGGAATAATCGTCGCTATAGACTCATATGGTCCAATCACAGACAACGCCGGCGGTATAGCCGAGATGGCAGAGATGGGTTCAGCTGTCAGAGACATCACAGACCCACTTGATGCAGTTGGAAACACAACAAAAGCTGTTACAAAAGGTTATGCAATAGGCTCTGCCGCACTTGCTGCTCTTGTGCTCTTCGCAGACTTCACTCATTCCGTATCTGCTGGAGGTCAAGAAATACTATTCCTTATCGATTCGCCTTATGTACTATCAGGGCTGTTTATAGGAGGTCTTCTTCCCTACTATTTTGCCGCTCTATCTATGCAGGCGGTGGGAGAA
>JBFIIZ010000002.1:0-18475 GCA_041601015.1 Minisyncoccia bacterium
GAGTAAATAAAGAAAATAAGAGAAGAAAGTGAAGGTATTCTTGATAAAAAAAGGGCAGAACTTGAAAAAGTAGCAGGAATGACAATAGAAGAGGCTAAAGAATCGCTTATAACTGAGGCCGAGAAAGAGTACCAAGAAGATATTATGGTTCGTATACAAAAAATCGAGCAAACAGGGAAAGAAAAAATAGAGAAAAAAGCAAAAGACATACTTGTAACAGCAATTCATAGATATGGAAACTCTGTTTCCGCCGATGTTATGAGCACCAATGTCACAATTCCAAGTGACGATATAAAAGGTAAAATTATTGGTAAAGAAGGACGAAACATTAAAGCATTTGAAAGGGCTTCTGGTGTAGAAGTCATCATAGATGACACACCTGGCACAATTCTTATATCATCCTACGACCCAGTAAGGCGTCAGATAGCACGATTGGCGCTAGAAAACCTAATATTAGACGGACGAATACAACCAGCCCGAATTGAAGAGTTTGTTGAGAAGGCAAAGAAAGAAATAAATGAAATTATTAAAGAAAAAGGAGAGCAGGCTGTCTTTGAGCTTGGAATATACAACCTGGACCCAAGAATCATATCTATTCTTGGCCGACTGTACTTCCGAACTAGTTATGGACAAAATGTTTTGCAACACTCCGTCGAAATGGCACACATTGCGGCCATGATTGCAGAAGAGATTGGTGCAGATGTGTCTGTAGCAAAGACTGGAGCACTAGTACATGACATAGGTAAAGCTGTAGACCACGAAATACCGGGAACACATGTAGAGATTGGTATGAGGATACTCCAAAAATTTGGAGCATCACAGGCTGTCATAGACGCCATGAAAGCCCACCATGAGGAACACCCCTATGAGACTGTTGAATCTATCATTGTTCAAGTAGCAGATGCTATTTCTGGGGCTCGACCGGGAGCACGAAGAGACACCGTAGAGAATTATCTTAAGCGTCTTGAGGAACTCGAAGAAATCGCAAACAGGGTGTCTGGAGTGGACAAAGCTTATGCCATCGCTGCGGGTAGAGAGGTACGAATTTTTGTAAACCCTGAAGAGGTTACAGACATTGAAGCAAGAAATATAGCTAAACAGATAGCTCATAACATAGAAAAAGAGCTCAAATACCCAGGAGAGATAAAGGTAAATGTTATACGCGAAGCTCGCACAATAGAGTACGCACGATAAACACTAAGTCAAAAAACGGCTCTGTTGGGCCGTTTTTTCTGTGCTCTTTTTGCTGTGGATAGCTATTGCGCAAAATATGGCTTAACTATATACTGTAATAGTAAAAACAAGGCTCTTCATATACCTAGAGTTTCGTTACATTAATAGGTCGTTTATAGGTTATAACTAAAAAAAATAACATGAACGTTAACAAAGCAGCTCTTGTAGACAAAGTACACGCCGTAACAGGTGGTACAAAAGTACAAGCAGAGCAAGTAATTGAGACTTTGATTAGTACGATTACAAGCACACTTAAGGACGGAGGAGAAGTTTCAATCGCAGGATTAGGAATCTTCTCAGCTAAAATGCGAGCAGCTAGAACAGCTCGAAATCCACGAACAGGAGAGCCTATCCAGGTTCCCGCAATGCGAGTTCCTAAATTTAGGGCAGCAAAAGCACTCAAAGAAGCAGTTCGGTAAGACAATTTGTTACACTTACAAAAAATCCCCTGCAAAGGGGGTTTTTTGTTTGTCTGACTATTTGTTAGGTTTTATTTTGGGTTCGAAGGAAACAAGGTTACATTAAAGTGCGCTTTGTCTTGACCTTTGTTCCCACCAGAACATGTATCTTTCCTTAAGTTTGACGGATTCGATTCGGCTGTATGAAAAGCCACTACAGCAGCATTATCGCCTCTAACATGCCCCGGCTCTCCATAACAAATACCTTTTACAGCGTCTGAAATATGTACTGGGTCATATGAATAAAAATACAAGACGCCATCATGCCTTGGATCTTTGGGCATCGGAGAAAGATATGGCTCCATAGCTGTTTCAAATACACCACCTAAGTCATTTACCCCAACAAAAACAGCGCTGTTTGGAACCCCTTCTTCTGCTGATCCTGGATAGTGTCCGTGATCATGGAAAAATAATTCTAGTGCCCGAATAATCTGGTCCATATCTGCAAGTCGCCTAGCATCTCTAGCTTTTGCTCTTGCTGTGTTTAAAGACGCCAATACAACAGAAGAAAGCATGCCAATAATAGCGATCACCACCAAAAGCTCAATTAAAGTAAATCCTCTTTTTTTATTTTCTGATATATTCATTTAAACGTCATCACCTATATCCATACTTGCATCATACATTCTACTTTCATCAATTTGCTCTCTATTACCCACCAATACAAATATGGTGGTCATAACCAAAACAACAACTAACCCAGCCAATATCATTTGTGCTGTTTTTTGATTTTTTGCAATTCCCCAAGTTATTAGTTTCCCCGTCATACCTTTTGGGTTTTCATCAAAATTTCCGTATTGAGATTGTGTGTAGTTTTGTTCATTAAAATCTACTGACATATGTTTATCTATTATCACCACTTCCATTAATCTTACCTCTCTCTAAGCGAGACATTAATTTTTCTATATTTAATTGTGCCACATCATCAAGAGAAAGCCCAAGTTCTGAAGAAAGTTGTGAGACATACCAAAGAACGTCTCCGATTTCTTTCTTTAGCTCTTCCCTTCTCTCATCACTCACCACGCCGTCATTATCTCTTAAAATTTTTTTTATTTTCTCTGCTACCTCACCCGCTTCACCAACAAGACCTAGTGTTGGATATATAAAATTATTTCCTTTGTCTGGATACTTAGCTGTAACGTCTGTCTTCTTTTGGTATTCATTAAACTCCATACACCTATATTAACAAAAAAAGAACCCCTTCCAATAGATTGGTCGGGGTTACCTTTGTTTAAGGGTTTGGGTGGCATTAGGCTCTGTGATTAAATACACGGTTCCTATTGTCTAACAGTCGATTGTATCAACTGTAATTATTGGTTTGATTTAGCAGCTTACGCTGCTCGTCCATCGATGACATCGTCGCGTCCATCGAAATAACGTTTTGAATCCGCTATCCGGCTTTTTCTGTATTTGCCTTCACGGTTCCTGCGCATTTCGCTACGAACAGCTTCTCTGTCATCTGCCCACTTTTTGTGGGACTTGTCTGTTGATTCATAAGCCATTTTTGTTTTCCTATGGGCTATGTGTGAAAGAACGTGCAGTCCCGGAGGACATTCCTTACTTAAAAGGTGCGTTGTTCTGTTCTCGATAATACAACACAAAATCCTATAGCGCAAGTGTGGGGTTTTGTTTGTGTTGTACGACTTTGACGGACTACATCCTGCCTTCCTCCACGGGGAAACCCTAGTTTCCCCGACCCCCTTCCTGTTCGATTCTCATACTCAGTCAATGAAAAACACCTGCTCTAAGGAACAAGTGTTTTTCTTTATTGTGCGAGTAGGGAGAATCGAACTCCCGCCTCATCCTTGGCAAGGACGCATTCTACCACTGAACCATACCCGCATCTGTGAGAATTATACTACCAGAAATCACACCATACAAAAACCCCCACCTAGTAAGTGGGGGTTTTTGTTTTCTTTATATTATATCCACGTCATCCATGAGGTCAAAATCAACTAAATCGTCTTCTTCCGTTGTAGATAGCTCATCGTCTTCTGGCCCGCTTTCATCGTCTATGTACCCAACCTCGTCGTCGTCCACCAACACCTCGTCTTTTGTATCTTCTGTATCCATAATTTAACTATTACTATTAAAAATTTGCCCAAATTATGTAAGGCAAAATGATCAACAATAGTTGTCACAATTCAAAATTATATATTTCACGAAACAAGTGTCAAGAGTATAAGTATCGTATAATTAAGACATGTTGAGAAACATAGTGTTTGGAATCGTTCTTACTTTAGGGGCCGGATTTGCCTTTAGTTTTTTAGATATTCAAAAGGACGAGGTGATAGAAAGCTCAACACAAAGCGTGAATAGAGTAATCGTAAACTTTGTAGAGGACGAGATAAGCACAATGCTAGAAACCGAAGCGATAAAAATAATTGAGGACAATGAAACCCGTGTGGTTAATGAAACAAAAGAATTCGTAGAGAACCTAGTTACAAACATAACCTCACAACTTGAGGAAGAGATGGTTGCACCAAGTGTCTCTCCAAATATACCCATCGTGTCAACAGAGTCGGTAGTTCCACCTATCTCGTTTAGTGACATAAACATCAACGCACGAGAAGCTCTCGTGAATATAGTCTGTAGTACAGACTCAGGTGGATACATGAACCCAATCTCCGGAAGTGGAATCATAATAGACCCACGAGGTTTGATTCTTACAAATGCACACGTTGCACAATACTACCTCATTAGAGACTATGAGAGAGAAGATTTTATAAAATGCACAATCAGAACAGGTAGTCCAGCCAGAGTCGCATATAAAGCAGAGCCTGTATACATCTCTGAGAGTTGGATAACAGAGAATGCAAACAACCTAAATGAAACAAACCCGAGAGGTACTGGGCAAGATGACTTTGCCATCTTGGCAATAACAGAAAGCGCGATAGAAGGCATCGCTCTTCCAGAATCTTTTCCTTTCATTGGTGTCAGTGGGGGCACCCAATTAAGTTCAGGACAAAGTGTTTTTATCGGAGGATACCCTGCGGGATTTTTAAGTGGCCAAGCAATACAAAAAGATTTAAATATCACATCTACAGTCTCGCAAATTTCAGAGATTTATACTTTTGATATTGGAACAGTAGATTTCATAACAGTGGACGGAAGTATACTTTCACAAAAAGGAGCCTCGGGTGGCGCTGTTATAAATGACAAAGAAAATGTAATAGGCCTAGTCGTCACAAGCACAGACGCAGCCTCAACCGGAGACAGAGTGCTTGGAGCGATAACTACTGGTCATATCAATATAAGTTTGTTACAGCAAACAGGAGAAGGTCTCGCGGGTATATTAAATGGCGATATTGCCAACATGATAGAAATATTCAAAACAAAAACAGCACCTCCCCTAAAGGAAGTGCTGTATGAGGTGTTGGATTAAATTCGAAAAATACGACTGCCGATCCTTTGACTCTCGATCAGGTCAAGAGCAAACTCAAGTTTTTCAACCTTGAGAATATCTGGATTTCCCTTGATAAGCTCTGAGTCAATCATCTGACGTATTTGTTCCGCTTGAAGTTCCTGCTCGCTCAAACGAATTGATGCAGCAGATATAGGAGAAGAAGTTTCTGTTACCGGTTGACCAGCGTCACAATTTGGAAAACCAGAGTGTCGGTCACCATACTCTCTCCTTTGACGCTCTACAGCAGCAGCCTCTTTTCTTGTTAACATATCCCCCTCAAACAAGGTTTGTGAATGCTCGAATTGTATTCTCACCCTCGATCACACCAATAGCCCCTTCGTGCATGTAAAGAGCTGGTGTTTCTTCACAGGTCCATATGACCTGTAAGTCTGGATATCTTTTCTTAAGCTGTAATACAAGTATTTGCATCCGCTCAGACAAAGAAGATGGTGCATGTAGTCGTGGACGTTGTTTTGTGTTGTCCATTTTCCCTCCGTGTTTAATGTGCTAGTTCTAAAACAGACTACTCTTCTGAAAAACTTAAGTCAAACAAAAAACCTCCCCTTGGAGAGATTTTTTAATTAGCCTTTTCTTGAGTATTGCACCTCCGTAGGGTAAGCAAACTCTATTCCCTCTTCATTAAATCTTTTATTCAGAAGAGTATTGATCGCATGTTCTTTATTTACATAATCAACATAGTTTGGCGAATCTACGAAGTAAACAATTTCATAATTAAGAGAGAAGTCTCCAAAAGATTTGAAGTGAGCTCTGTCAAATTCTGCTCCGGATTCTTCAATTACAGCCTTGATTATCTCTGGAATTTGCTCAAGCTTCTCCTGAGTGGTCTCGTAGGTTACACCAACAGAAAATACAGCTCTTCTCTTCTCCAATCTCTTGAAATTTTGAATACGAGAATCAAGTAAATCAGCGTTCCCTATTATAACCTCCTCACCAACTAGGGATTTTATACGAGTTGTTTTTATGCCAATATATTCTACTTCTCCAATATAATTACCTACTTGAATAATGTCACCAACTATAAATGGCTTATCAAGATAGATTGCAAATGAAGCAAATAAATCTCCTAAGATTTTTTGAAGCGCAAAAGCTATTGCTATACCACCAATACCAAGACCTGCAATAAGAGATGTAACATTTACCCCAAGATTCTGTAATATCAAAAGCCCTCCAAGAAGCCAGAGTGTCCACTTAACAAAAGATACTAAAAATTGGACTGATTGTTTTGCTCCGGCATCTTCTTCTTTTTCAAACTTACGATTTAAAACATAACTCACAACAACCTGAATAGTTCGTACAACCTGATATATAACGGCAAGCAACAGAAGGACATAAACCACCTTATCAAGCCACTCTACCAAAGATAGTTGTTGAAAACCTATATATAAAGATATGTATAAGTAGAACTGAGGTTTGATAGAAGAGACAGTCTCAATAATTAAATCATCTATTCCTGTGTCGGTTTTTTTGGCAAGAGACCTAGCTCTACCAAGCACAACCTTCTGTACCACAAACAAAATAAAATAAAGTCCTAGAAAAATAGCTAGGGCTTGCAAGTAAGAAGAGACAGAATTTCCTAAATATATGTTATCTATGTATTGCATATAATTGTCGGGGTTCTGAAAATGAAACCCGTGTCACTCGATTTTCTTATAGAAAATCCCACAGAAGTCCCCCAGACTTCTGGAGCCGTTCTGTGTCGGGGTGCTGGGAATCGAACCCAGACCACTCGCTCCCAAAGCGAGCACACTACCACTATGCTACACCCCGACACAAAACACCTCCCCACGCGTGCAAAATACCACCATGCTACACCCCGTAGTCGTCAAATATAGCAAATTACCCAATATTCTCAAGCTATATTATCCAAATAATCGACTTTCGCTTTCTTCTTATCAATATCCAGATATATACTAATAAGGTCCAACTGCCAATCAATATCGTCATTTATCCCCTTCTCCATTAAATAGCTCTCTATTGCTCGATAAAGTCTTTTTATCTTCCAGGCGTGTACATTTTCCTCGGGTCTATACCCATCGCTATCATCAAAATTCTCCGCAGAACGAGAAACCGTCTTTACTTCGACAAAATAATATTTGTTCATTTTCTTGGCAACAATATCTATTTCTCCCCATTTTTTCAAATAATTTCTATCCAGCACAAGATACCCTTTTTGAGTTAAGTATTTTGCAGCAATTTCTTCACCTAAATTTCCTATATATTTTTTGTCGCTCTTGTCTTTTTTCATATACAAATTGTTTCACGTGAAAAGAAATCTTTCGTTATTCTTGAAACAAGACTATTTTATCATAAATAACAGACAAAATTATGTCCTTTATACACATACACACAGAGTTATCCACAGATATGGCTTATTTCCAGCGATATTGTAAGGACAAAACAAAAAAGACCTTTTTGAGATCTTTCTTGTTTTTGGTGCGGGTGCGGGGAATCGGTCACAAGTCACTAAGTATATTTCTTCGCTTTGCTTGAAATCTACTAAGTGCTCGCGACCCCGACTCAGCGCTTCATCCTGCCCCGCAGGCGCGCTTCCGTCTTTCGATTCCCCCCAGCATGGTCGTTTATAACAAAATACCCCTGTTTAAAGGGGTATTTTGTATATACGATGTGCGGGTGCGGGGAATCGAACCCCGATTTTCTGCTTGGAAGGCAGACATAATAGCCATTATACGACACCCGCAAATTCCCCCAGAATGTGCACCTGCCAGGAATTTCTCTCCTTACAGGAGCTGTGCAGGTTATCACTATTTTACAACGTAAAATAGCTGATGAACCTCTTCGAATCCTGTCAAAAGCTCGACCGGAGCTTTTTCAGCTGCTTGTGCACCTGCCAGGATTCGAACCCAGAACGACGGTTCCGAAGACCGTTGTGATATCCATTTCACCACAGGTGCATGGCGAATATATTAACTTATTTCCAAGACATTTACTAGTATATAATGCTAAAATACTAGCAATGAAAACAACCATTCCTTTAGAGGTGGTAAAAGTCGCTAAAACCCTTGAAAACGCAGGTTTTGAGGCTTTTTTAGTGGGTGGGTGTGTGCGAGATATTATAAGAGGAAAGAAACCAAAAGACTGGGACGTAGCCACAAACGCAACCCCTGAAGAGGTTGGAGAATTATTTGAACATAGTCACTATGACAATGAGTATGGCACGGTTAGGGTGGTTAATGACGACGTAAAGGACAAAACACTAGAGGTTATAGAAGTAACAACATATAGGCTTGAGGCAGAATATTCAGACGGAAGAAGGCCCGACAAAGTGTCCTTTAGTAAAAACATTAGAGATGACCTTAAGAGAAGAGATTTCACGATTAACGCCATGGCACTAAGACTCTTGGGTGATTTAGACGAAAACAAGGCTTTAAATATTGAATTTACACGTGAAACCCTTAAGAAAAGTGATAATTTTGAGCTTATTGACGAATATGAAGGTATTGCTGACTTAGAAACTGGCCTTATCAAAACAGTTGGAGACCCTAAGGAACGATTTAACGAAGACGCCCTAAGAATGTTACGAGCAATAAGACTTTCCGCACAATTAGGATTCAAAATAGACCCAGAAACAGAGAAGGGTATTGAGGTTTCTCATGAAAAGCTCAAACATATAGCAATAGAGAGAATAGGAGACGAGTTTAAAAAGATAATTATGTCAGAACAGCCAAAATATGGCTTAGAAATGGCACATAAATTACAAATACTTCAGTATATAGCACCAGAACTAGAAAAAACCGTAGGAATAGAGCAGAACAAAAACCACGCCTACGGTCTATGGGAACACCTATTAGAAGCACTACAAAAAGCAGCTGACGAGAATTGGGATCTAGAAATCAGACTTTCTGCTCTATTTCACGATATTTCCAAGGTAGAGACTCGTAGATGGTCAAAAGAAAAAGGAGATTGGACCTTCTATGGGCACGAGGTAGTCGGTTCACGTGTAACCAAAAAAATACTTGAAAGACTTAGGTTCTCCAAGAAAACAATAGAAAAAGTGTCTAAACTGGTTCGGTGGCATATGTTTTTCTCAGATACAGAGCAAATATCACTCTCAGCTGTGAGAAGGATGATAAGAAATGTTGGACGTGAAAACATTTGGGACCTTATGAATGTCAGAATTACAGATAGGGTAGGGATGGGTAGACCAAAGGAGAAGCCCTATAGATTAAGAAAGTACCACTCTATGATAGAAGAGGCTCTGAGAGACCCAATTTCGGTCGGTATGCTTAAAATAACAGGAAGTCATATAATGGGCGTTACTCGTGAAAAGCCAGGCCCTAAGATAGGTTATGTTCTACACGCATTACTTGAAGAAGTAATAGAAGATCCAAAACTAAACACAGAAGAATACTTACTAAAAAGAGCTGGTGAGCTTGTAAAACTACCAACAGATGAACTTAAAGAGCTTGGCGACAAAGGGCGTGATATAAAAGACGAAGTCGACGCCAAATTAGTAGAAGATATAAGAAAAAAACACTGGGTTAAGTAAAAATAGATAAGTGTTTCATGATTACCCTAATGTTCGAGGTTCAAACTCGAACATTTTTGCTATTTAAGACTGGTAATCATGAAACATAACTTTTCTAAACAACAAAAAACCGCCCAACTGACTGAGCAAATAAGGAGATTGAGATTGAGAGGTGTTATATTTTATGCAAAGTCTGTTGGACGGCTATATGAGATAGAGTTCCAGTGAACAACTAGTTTTCATCTCCGGCGTATGTATAAACAAATTAAATAAATATTTGAGGTTTTACATACTTGTTAAGAGACGGTTTACCAGAAAAAAATCTCGAAGAAGCGCTTCCCAAAGTGACGCTTAATGAAGCGTCGGACAGGATTGTTAAAAGAACATCTCGAACCAAGTTTCATAAAAGACATTACGATAGCTTCTATTCAGTCTCAGTACTTCTGTCCTATATAATAAATGTCCTATAAAAAGAGTCAAGGACATTAAAGACATTTCTGTGGATAAGTTGTCTTATAAAAAAATTATTTAGTATACTACTAGTAGTTATTATTAGTTTTTTATTTAAATAAAAATGACAACAACAATTTTTCTAGCACAGCTCATGGGTTTTGTGTTTTTCGTGACCGGTATTTCAATGGTCGCAAAGAGAAAAATGATTCTTCATATTTTTGAAGACTTAGTGAAGAATCGTGCTTTAGCATATTTGCTTGGAGTAGGGGAGCTTATACTTGGATACCTCATCTTTACAAACCACAACATGTGGAGTGGAGCAACTGAGATTATAATCAGTATACTTGGAATCACTATGATGATTGAAGCTCTTATGTACATTTTCTTTTCAAAGAGAACTTTGGAGAAAATGTTCAAAGCTTTCACAAATAAAGATTTGTACTATGCAATGGCAATTCTGTACTTCCTTCTAGGAGGATACCTACTAGGTTCAGGATTAGGGCTTTTCTAAGACAAAAATTAGATATCTATCAAAAAACGGCTCAACTATGTAATATGACAGGCCGTTTTTTGATACTTTTGTTTATATTAATTAGGGCTTGACAAGTGTAGTTATAAGTGATATTATACAAACGCTTGAGTTATACGTCGGGTCGCAACCTCAGGCTCCGTACCAGGAAACAATCGCGACCAAAAACACAGTCTCGTCTCGGTATTTAGTAATGGCCGTTATACACGAGACTTATCGGGTTCGGGGTTTTTACTAACTGCCGAACACAAGGGCTCGCCGCACACTTGCTGGCGGGCCCTATTTTTTTATTTTAATTCCAAACTAATAGGGCAGTGGTCTGAACCATAGACTTCGGAGAGAATCTCCGATTTTTTTATTTTAGGCAATAAGTCTTGGGAAACAAAAAAATAATCAATACGCCAACCAATGTTTCTTTCTCGCGCATGGCTTTTCATATCCCAATAAGAATACGCCCCTGTTTTCTCTGGATTAAAACTCCTAAACACATCTACATACCCCGATGCAATATACTCATCTATCCAAGCACGCTCTTCTGGCAAAAACCCAATTCTCTTTGAGTTTTCTTTTGGTCTAGCAAGATCTATTTCTTCATGAGCCACGTTTATGTCACCGGTCATGATAACTTTATGGCCTTTCCCGCGATATGTATCCATATATTTTAAAAGTTCTTCATAAAACTCCAATTTAAAATCAAGTGAGGCTGTTTTTGAGTTGCCATTTGGCACATAAACATTTATCAAAACAAATTCGTCATACACTAAGGTCAAAATTCTTCCTTGTTCATCATATTTCTTAATACCTATTCCTTCGCTCCATTCATTTGGTTCAATTTTAGAATATACCGCCACACCACTATAGCCCTTGCGCACCTCCGAAGAAGAAAAGTACGCAAAATACCCTTGAGGATTAGAAACTTCTGGGGCCAGCTGATCTGGAGAAGCTTTTGTCTCTTGAACACAAAAAATATCAGGTTTTATTTGTTCAAACCAGTCCCAATTACCTTTCCTGTGAACAGCTCTTATACCGTTTACGTTCCATCCTATAATTCGCATGCGACAATATTACCACAAGAAAAAACACCCAACCTCAGGCAGTTGGGTGTTTATCTTCGTCCTCAAGATAAGGCTCAAAGTATTTTGCTGGGATCCACATTGGATTCCCAGAGTCTGAGAGTATTTTGTCGCCATAGATGGTGCAAACGACAACAAACTGCTCAAGTTTTTGGGGGATTTTGGCGCTGACTCCATTCATGATAATCATATCAATCTTGGACAGAACAAGATCCATAAGATTTGCGGGGACCATAAAATAAGTAATGTCCTCTACAAAAAATGGTTCGTCCTCTGAGTCTAAACCAAAGGTTCTCAGAAGTTGCATTCTACAATCCTCCCTGAAGCGAACGCTCATAAAGCAATCTAGAGGCTTGGTTTTATCCATGTCTCCACCTCTTTTGGTTGTTTAGTTGTGGGAGATCTTATACCGCTTTAAAGGTAACACTTTTACAAAAATATAGCTATACGATGCCCGAGATAGACATGATACCTAACGCGGCAAGAGAGTTGAAAACGAAATTACCGGCTAAAACAGGCCATATAATATGACTCCAGTGTCTATCAAAGAAAGAAAAAGGTATCACAATAAGCTCATTGGGTAGAGGAATAAATGCCGCGTAAAGAAATAAAATAACGGGAGTCATTTTTGGGTGTTTGTGAATAAAGGAATCACAATTTCGCATAAATTTAGGAAGCTTAGATTCATCTATTACTTTTCTACCAGTTCTACCGAGAAAGTAACCAACAACATCTCCAATAGTCATTCCAATAGAGACTATTACAACGCCAACCCAGAAATCCAAACCAACGGCAATAACGATTGGTAAGAAAGCAATGGCCGGTATTGGCAACAAAAAGTTAAAGCCGCTTATAATCGCAACCAAAAACAAGCCGTAATACCCGTTTGCAAAAACAAAATCTCTAACCGCTACATTCTCGCTAGCAAAGTCAGAAAAAAACAATACGCCAACAAGTAGTGCGCTTAGTGCAATCAAATTTATTAGTGCTATTTTTCTACTTTTTCTCATTTCTTTTTGTATGAAAATTTTTGTGCACCTCGTGTAGGTGTTTGTCTGTAACATGCGTATAAATTTGTGTAGTAGAGACATTGGCATGACCCAAAAGTGCTTGCACGCTCCTAAGATCAGCTCCGTTTTCTAGTAAATCAGTTGCAAATGTGTGCCTTATGATATGTGGTGTAACTTTTCTTGATATTCCTGCCTTCACCGCATAGTGTTTTACAATTCTTTCTATTGAACGAGAGGTTAGTCTTAGGGTTTCTTTATCTGAAGATTTTTTTTGTGGAGCAAGAGAGACAAATAGAGCATCGTCCATGTCGTCTCTTTTGTCTAAATAATCTTTTAGAACCTTTTTTGCAAGATCAGATATAAAAACAACACGAATCTTGTCTCCTTTACCTCTCACAGAAGCTTCACTCTTCGACAAGTCTAAGTCTCGGGGGAGAGAAGTAAGCTCTGAGACTCGAAGTCCTGTAGAAAACAAAAGCTCAAGTATTGCTTTGTCTCGAAGACTCTTGATGTCAGTGCCATTTGGAGCTTCCAGCAGTCTTTCGAGTTCCGCGCGAGTAATAAGATCAAGACTACGATCACCAACTTTTGCAAGCTCAATTCTGTCCACCGGAAGAGTGGTAATCCCGCGTCTTGCCATATATGAGAGAAATCCACGAAGTGAAATGAGGTAATAGTTTTGAGTTTTTTTCTTAAGAGTTTGGGCTTGACCACCCACAACCACACCAGAAGTCTGTCTATTGAGCCATAATCTGAATTCTCGGACAACTTCATCTGTAATGTCTTTAGGTTTTTCAATTTTGGTATGCTCAAGAAAGCGCGAAAGATAGCGGTCATAATTAGAAACAGTCTTGAGACTGCGTCCCTTCTCAATTTCAAGATATTCCAGATATTCTCGCTTTAAAGTGTTTAAATCCATGTCGCACAATATTATACACCAAAAAATATCTTTATTTTAATTCTGTTATTTCTATTTGCAAAAATTGTATGTGTGTGTTATAGTTGTCGACATGCTGAGTAAAAACCAGAAAACAAGAGCTATAAATAAGGTAAAGAAGCACGACACTGACACGGGGTCTTCCCAGGTTCAGATTGCTCTTTTGTCTCGAAAAATTGACGAGCTCACAAATCATTTAAAGAAAAACAAAAAGGATAACCATTCTCGTAGAGGTCTTCTTAAAATGGTCGCCGATAGACGAAAACATATCGGTTATCTTAAGAAAAAGAGCCCAAGGATATATAGCAAGATAGCCAAGGAGCTCGGATTAAAGACGAAGTAATCGAGAAGGGGATTCTAAGATAAAGAGAATCTCCTTTTTTGTTATACTGGTTACAGACAGCACATTACAATTAGCAGTTTTTAATAGAAGTAGGAATCAATATTATTTTTTATACTGATTTCTCATAATTTTTTTATGACAGTAATAAAACACAAGAATCAGCGCGTTGGTATTTTCATAGATACACAAAATCTCTACCATAGCGCTAAGAACCTTCACGGAGCGAAGGTTAATTTCGCAGAAGTTCTAAAAACAGCGCTCGCGGGCAGGGTCCTTATACGCGCAGCGGCCTATGTTATCTCCACAGAGTCAGGAGACGAAACAAATTTCTTCGAAGCGCTTGAGAAAATGGGTATAGAAACAAAAACAAAAGACTTGCAAATCTTCTCTGGCGGTGCAAAAAAGGCAGATTGGGATGTTGGTATCGCAATTGATGCGGTTGCACAAGCAAAAAAACTCGACACAGTGATACTAGCGACAGGGGATGGAGATTTCATACCACTTGTTGAATACCTAAAACTAAATGAAGGTTGTCAGGTAGAGGTGATATCATTTGGGAAGTCTAGCTCTTCAAAACTAAGAGAAGTCGCAGATGACTTCATCGACATGGATGAAGAGCCAAAGAAATACCTAATAGGGAAAAGTAAAATGCCCTGGAAATAAGGCAACCAAAAACCCCGCTTAATGCGGGGTTTTTGGTTTTCAAACTTATTACAAGTAGTTTAACAGGCGCGTCTCTTTTTACAGAAATCGCGCCTATGGTGTAGTGCATGTTTTCATTTTTCTAAGGACAAGGTTCTCGTTCTTGAAAAGCTAGAGACTTCGCTCAAGGTTATGGGCTCACGATCTGTGTAAGCGACCTTATTACCATTAAGCTTTTTTTGTCTGTTGGACTCCCAAAGAGCCCTTCCCATTGCTTCCAAGCGTCTTCTCCTTGCCTTGTCGTTTTCATCCGCATCTGTATTATTCATTGCATTTCACCTATTGTTTCTATAAATTATACAGCTTTGCTTTTGATGTGGTCAAATAAGAAAAGGGCGCGGAACCTATGTAGGTTCCGCGCTAGTTTTGTTTTTGGCTTCTTTTTCAAGCCTTTTAGCAGACTCTTCTTCAGCCTTTTTGAGATTGTACTCAAGGATTTCTCTTTGAACGACACAACCTTTACACAGGCAGTCTTTGGGGTGTTCGTGTTTCTTGGGGTTTGCCTTCATTTCAGTCCTCAGAATCTTTAAGTATGGCCTTAAATTCAAGCTCCAACTGAAGTCTGTCTAGATACCTTGGGTCCACCGACTCTGGTGGGTCTGAAAAAAACTTAATTAAATCCTCATCAGCGTGACGGAGAAAATCGTTTACTCTCTTTACTCTGTCTATCGCTTCTTCATCAGAATTTTCTTCAAGCATATTTGGTGTTTTCATTTACGTGCCGTCTATTTAAAAGAACATTACAAATGTATAGACTATTCCTTTTTATATTTTAGTCAACAAAAACCGCCTGCATTAGTCGGGTAGCAGGTGGTTTTCAATCAAATTTTTAAATTGGTCTTATTTCTTCACAACAGCGAGTACTTTTCCATTTATCATAAAGTCATCTTCGCTCGAAAGATAGATTGGTTTATGAACTGGGTTCGAAGATTCTGAAATTAATCTTAGATACCCCTCATGTACACCCAATTTCTTAATATTCGCACATCCATCAATCACTGAGAGCACATAGTCGCCATGTTTCACTCCCTTAATGTCTGAATCTATTATCACAAAGTCACCTGGTTCAATATTTTTCTTAGATTCTCCGATTTGTGCCATATTCATAGAATCTCCTTCAGCTTTGAGAACAAAAATGTCTTCACTCTTTTTTACAAACGAAAACGGAATCTTTAAATGACCTTCTGGGTTCTCTATAGCAAGCACGAGAGCCTCACCACAGTTTGCAGAACCTAATATGGGTAAAAGTATTGAGCCTTCGTCACTCTCTTCGGTTTTGTGAACTTTCAGCGTTCGGGGTTGATTAGATTCTTTAGACAAGAATCCTCTTTTGCGAAGTCGCTCTATGTAATAATGCGAGGTAGACACAGAAGCAAGGTTAAATTCTTCCCTTATTTCATGTAGTGAAGGGGAGTAGCCTTTGTCTTCTATATAACCTTCTATAAAATCAAGAACATTTTTTTGTTTTTTGGTTAGAGTTTCCATGATTTTTAAATATTCTAATAATTTTCTACTTTTCTATTCGTAATATAGAAAGTATAGAAAACTTTAAATCAGTATGCAAGTCACTTTTCCACATATTGTATGATATAGTGGCGGTGTTAAAAGATAATTGATGGTTTTTGGATAAGCAGGGTTGAACGCCAAAACATGGCTTTGTTCAAGTCTGAAATCTGAAAACCATCCACAAACGATATGAAAAAAAGAGAATATACACTTGAGCTAGGGGGTAAAACCTTCACAGCCGAGTTTAACGATATTGCTAACCAAGCACATGGATCGGTAATCCTTAAGTGTGGAGATACCGCGGTATTAGCAACAGCGGTTATGGGAGACAGGGAAACAACATCAAGTTATTTCCCGCTAAAAGTAGATTATGAGGAACGATTCTACGCGGCTGGACGAATCTTAGGTGGACGATTTACAAGAAGAGAAGGAAGGCCTTCTGATGAAGCTGTTCTTTCTGGACGAATAGTGGACAGAACCATAAGACCGCTCTTTGACCAAACAATGCGTTATGACGTACAAGTTGTAATCACCGTACTTTCTGTTGGAAACTACGACCCTGATGTTTTAGCGGTAAACGCGGCATCACTAGCACTTGCAACGTCTGATATTCCGTGGGGAGGACCTGTTAGTGCTGTCCGAGTTGGTAAAAAAACAAACGCGGACACATTCGAATTAAACCCTAGTTTCGAATACAGGGAAGATAAAGACTTTGAATTTGATTTATTTGCTTGCGGCAAAGACAAAAATATAAACATGATAGAAGTTGGTGCCAATGAAGCTAGTGAATCACAAATAACAGAAGGTCTTACTTCAGCAAGTGTTGAAATTGAAAAACTACAAGAGTGGCAGAAAAAAATTGTCTCAGAAATTGGAAAAGAAAAGCGTGTTGTCGAGAAAAAAGACACCACGGATGAAGTAAAGGCTCTTTATGAATCAGAGATGGCTGACAAAATCACAGAAGCAATGTTTTCAAACACTCCAGGTAAAAAGTCGATAGGTGCATTTCACGATAAGTGGAACGAGTTATTAGAAGAAAGATTGCCTGAGGAAGACAAGGCTCTTGCGGACGCCTTTCTTGAAGAAAAACTTGATGAAGAGCTTCATCGAGGAGCGCTCGTTGATGGAAAGCGTGCAGACGGAAGAGGGATGGATGATGTTCGTCCACTCTTTGCTCAAGCTGGAGGCATCACGGCAAAACTCCATGGAAGTGGATTGTTCTACAGAGGAGGAACTCACGTTCTTTCTGTATTAACTCTTGGAGGACCAGACGAAACTCTCTTAATAAATGGAATGGAGGTAGACAAAGAGAAAAGATACATACATCACTATAACTTCCCACCTTTCTCGGTTGGAGAGGCAGGCCGAATTGGTGGCTTTAATAGGCGCCAGATTGGACACGGAGCTTTAGCAGAAAAAGCGCTCCGACCTATGATTCCAAACAAAGAAGATTTCCCTTACACAATACGAGTGGTCTCAGAATCACTTGCTTCAAATGGTTCCACATCAATGGCTTCTGTATGTGGATCAACATTGGCGCTCATGGATGGAGGAGTTCCAATCAAAAAACCAGTTGCAGGGATTGCATCAGGTCTCATGATGGATGATAAAGGAAACTACAAACTACTCACCGACATACAAGGACCAGAAGACCATCACGGGGATATGGATTTCAAAGTTGCGGGAACTCGAGACGGAATAACAGCTATGCAAATGGATGTAAAAGTAGATGGTGTGCCCATCACAATACTTAGTGAAGCTTTAGTGAAAGCAAGAGACGCTCGATTGCAAATATTGGATGTTATAGAAAAAGAAATAGCTTCCCCTAGAGCAGATATAAACTCAAGTGCGCCAAAAATTCTTGTGATGACTATAAAACCAGACCAGATTGGAATGGTAATCGGAGGTGGGGGCAAAACTATCAAAGAGATTAAAGAAAAAAGTGGAGCAGAGATTACAATCGAAGATGATGGAACGGTTTACCTAACAGGAAAGGAAGGTTCTGCAGAAAAAGCAAAAGAAATAGTAGAAGCTATCGTAAAAGAATGGGCTGTTGGTGAAGAGGCTGACGCAACGGTTGTGAAAATTGTAGACTTCGGAGCCTTTGCTTCTATTGGAGGTGAAACAGAAGGGTTAATACATATATCTGAGATCGCAAACTTCCGTGTAGACAAAGTAGAAGATTATCTTAAAGAAGGAGACATTGTTCCTGTTAAGGTTTCAAAGGTAGAAAATGGAAAAGTTGGTCTGTCTATAAAAGACAGAGACCCTAAGTGGGCAGAGGCAAAAAAAGCCCTTAAGGAAATGAAGTAATACAC
>JBFIIZ010000003.1:0-16977 GCA_041601015.1 Minisyncoccia bacterium
CTTGTTTTCAAATACACCTCCGAGGATTGTTATGTTGTCTTCGTGTTTCTTTTGAAATTCGTAAACACCTCTAGCTGAACCGGTCTCATCTTGCCCATAGGCAATAGCCAACTCACCATCTAATGATGGAATATCTCCATCAAAACCAGCTCCATCAAGAGCTCGTTTTAAAAGAGACTTTTTAGCCACATAGTATCCAATCTCCTCTTCTCGAAGAGCAGAACGCATTTCTCGCGTGTCCTCTACCCCAAGACCGTGGAAATTAACAAATACTATAGACTTTGCCTCCTTTAGTATTTCTTTAAGCTTGTTTACGATTTCTACTTTTTTATCCTTTGTTATAGCCATATTTTTCTTTTGTCTAAACAAAAATCTCTCCCAACGGAGAGATGCGGCCTCTAACCATCAAGCTAAGCATAGCGATGATTTAGATTCGACCTTACATAGGATTTAAACTTTCGCCACCTATGATCTCCGGCTTGTGAAATGTAGATTACCAGAAGTGCTCAATAAGTCAAACAGCCACCTTGTGAGCGGCTGTTTAGCTTAGTATTTTTTTTGATTTAATCTAACGTATTTCGTAAGTTATGTTTACGTTAGAGCTAATTTTATTCTCTCCTGTTGGGATGTTTGGAGTTGGAGCAATATCTCCACCAAAACCAGAGTCATATGCCAGAGATTCTACTCTTGCATAATAAGGGTTATTCTTTGATTCATAGAAAGAAATAATTCTTACAAGCTTTATTCCCAAATCATCTGCCAACCTTTCCGCTTTTTCTTTAGCATCCTTAATAGCCAACTCTCTTGCTTCTTCATTCAATGCTTCTTCATCATCAATTGAGAAATTAATCCCGCTCACATTGTCTGCCCCCATCTCACCAACAAGTGAGAGAAGTGTTCCTGTGTCATCTGTGTCTCTTACTTTTATAAGAACAGAGTGTGACACCTCATACCCTTTAAGTCTTTGCTCTCCTCCCGGACATGGATAACGAATACATTGAATCTGAGTCCACTCATATTGTGGGTAAATGTTGTATGCAGTTGTTTTTACATCCTTCTCATCTATGCCATTTTTATCAAGAGCTTCAAGGATCTTGTTCATTGTCTCAGTCACAGAAACTTGCGCGCTATTTGCATCTGCTTGTTCATCACGAACTGTAAAAGAAAATGTGGCTACATCAGGCACTGCAAACACCTCCCCTTCTCCAGAAATTGTTATTGTGTTTTGAACACCGGCTTCTCTACCAATAAATGAAGATCTCTTTACTTCGTTTATAAACTTAAAAAATATAAACAAAGAGGAAACAGCAAGCAAAATGATTATAAAATTTGCCAAATTTTTACCTCTTCGGGTTTCAAATAGTGAATTCATGCTTATTACTTAATTACTAACAGCGACCATTATATAACACTTATATAATAGGTCTAATGATTTCTTTAACAAAAAAATGTTTATTCTTCTGCCGGTGTAGAAATCTCAACAACAGGAGCGAACAATAATATTTCTACGTTAAAGACATCTGATATAACATTGTCCCCCAAGTTATCAAAGAAACTTGAAGAACCGAATTGTATATCCCATTCTGTTCTATCAATATTGACGATACCAACAGCCTCTATGCGACCTTCGTCAACATAAACTTCAGCAGTAAAGGTTATTTCTTTTGTTATGTCTTTTATTGTTAGATCTCCTGTTATTTTATAACCAAACTTTTTACTATTTAGAGAATCAGCTTCTTTAATTATAAGCTTTGCTTCTGGATTATCCTCTATTGCAAAAAAATCATCTGAAGAAAGGTGTTTAAGCAAAGAGCTACCTCCTCCTGTTGCCGGCTCACTTCCGTGAACAGAAGTAATGGCAAGAGACTCCATATCCACCACAAACTCACCCCCGACTAACTCACCGTCTTCAAAAATAAGACTTCCTTCAGAAAGATTGAGTGTTCCTGTGTTTACATGAGTTTTAAGTATTGTCTTTTCAGCCTGCCAACCAAGCACACTTTGCACTAAGTCTATTTGTGTTTCAAATGAACCTGTTACAGCTTCTCGTGTATCAACTTCTTCAACCGTTGGTTCTTCTATTTCCACCTCTTCTTCAACTGAGACACGGTCAAATATCAAAAAACCAGCCATTATTACCAATAAAAATGTTATTACTATGTATATTGCATCTTTTGCCATAAAAATATATTACCCATTAATTTCTTCGTCATTATACATAAATACAAGACCTATAACTCTTTACTCTTCTATATATATGTATAGAGATATAAGAGCAATACCTAATCCTAGAAAAACACCAGCAAAAACATCAGAAAACCAATGAATTCCAAGATATAGCCTATTGAGTAAGATGAGCAAGACTAAAAGAAGTGAGCCCCATGTTGCAATTTTTTTATGTAAAACATTTTCTGTGCCTTTATAAAAAAGATAACCCGCTACTAGAAAAAAAAGTGTGGCAAGAGTCGCGTGTCCGCTTGGAAAACTAAAAGAACTAACAACATCCCCTATTACAGCATTCGGTCTTACTACTTCAAAATAGTCTTTGAGAAATTTTACAGCAACCCCACCGGTCCCCACGGAAAAAATCAGTAGCAATGTTTCTCTTCTGGTCTTTTTGTAAAAAAAGATTAAGGATAGAAGTATTACAAGTCCAGCAAAAATCATCTCTCCTGTAACAATATCCAAAACACTCATGAAATTTGTCGTGAATGTGTTTTGTGAACCTATAAAAAAAGCGTGAACAGAGCTATCTATTGATTCCCAGAAGGATGTCTTGAATAAAAGTATTGATGTTAGTACAAAAACCAACAAAGATAGAGTTCCGAATATCAATATCGTCTTATTTTCTTTAAACATACACCTTATTGTACAGAATACTAGACCACATAAAACGTATTGACTAAACAGGCTATATATGGTATGTTTCCTTCGAAATCGCTCTATACATTTAGACCTTAGGAGGTCAAAACTATGCCAAGAAACCCTAAGTGGTGGCACATTGTTGTCGCCTTTATTCTTCTGCTGCCGTTTGTCTGCATGGCAAATGCGCAGTCAGTCCACACGACACGTTCGGTGTTCGATGTTGGAAAATCTGAACTTCTCACACCGATTGAGGTAGAGGTTGAAAGCCTTTGTCCCCTTCTACGAAACGAGGAGTACATCGTAGTAATTGGGCACCACGATTCTCGTGAGTATCCCAAGAACAACGGCCCCAACAACTACATACTGTCTGGAGACAGAGCTGTAGTTGTTGCTGCAAGGTTGGTTGCTTGCGGAATTCCTGCAGACCGCGTCCACATCCGTGGAAGCTGGGAGGCTGGAGATCCTCGAGATACTGTAGGCGCCGAATCTAGAGGCGTCACGATAATGTGGAGATTCATTGATGAAGCCGAGTTCAATGAGAACGAGGCTGAGTATCAAGAAAAATTGGATGTTTTTCTTTCTACTTGGGAAACCTGGTATAAAGAAAACACCGATTCCCATCAGGAGATCCTTGCTCTGCTTCGAACAATCTTGGAGCAAACATCGTGGTCCCAGAAGACCTATGAGTTAGTTGAAAACCTCGACCTAACGGTTGAAGTCAACTGGCCTCGTTGGTTTATCGGCACCGGAGTCAGAACATCTCAGATGTTCGGCGACGGATTGGTCGTCACTGTTGGCCGTGAATTCTTGAATCAGAACCTCGATTTTTATATCGAAGGTTTTGTGGAAGAGAAAAATCACAAAGCCTGTTTGATCTGGCGCCCCACTCCGGAGTGTCAAAATCATTGGGGTTCGTGGTGGACCGCACTTGGTGTAGTCCGACCATATGTCTACAAAGCAGGTCCTGTAAGATTTTTTGCCGAACTCGGCGTGGGTGCAGCTCACGTAGCGTATGGCAACGGACCTGAGGGATCTATTGGGTGGCACCAAACTGGAGGACTCATGGTCGCCCGGATTGGAGCAAAAGCTCAATGGAAAAGGCTTGATATCAATGTCTCGGCAGGAGATCAAGTTTACATCTTCCCGCAGAGAATCATGCGTGACTGGACTGATGGAGACTTCCACCGTTCATCCCAGGCATCAGCAGGGTTTACTTTTCATTTCTAGGAAGCTCTAACGACCTCCTAGACAAAACACCCGACTTCGCATTTATGCGGAGCCGGGTGTTCTTTTTTTATCTTACAATTTTTACCTGACAATTCTTACTTAAGAATCGGATTATCTCTTACGAATTTCTGTTTACCCCACCATTTTGATATCCCAATTTCAGAGGTATCTGCCAAAGGAAATAGAAACATCATAATTGCATACATTATGTGGTCATCTAAAAATGGATTGTGTTCTGGCCAAATAAAACCAGCGACATACATCAACATAAGCAAGAGCGCTCCAGAATAGCTGGAAATCTTAACTGCAATTCCAAAAATAAGACCAATGCCGATACCTAGAAGACCAATCATGAAGATACAGTCTACAGCTGGATTTCCGGCCATTGATGCGAAGAATTCTGCGAAAGGACCTTTTGTTCCATAAGACAAAAACCCTGCTGTTGGTGAACCGCCTATTATCCAAGCGTTTTCTGGAGCTGTCGCAAACCCTAGTCCAAATGTTTTGTCTAAGAATGCCCACAGAAATATCCACCCCATCCCGATTCGCAATAAAGCTATAATTTTTTGCATATTTTATATAATACTAAATCCTGATAATAGAAGATAAGCCCCAAATAATAGAACAATCGCGGCCCATGTTGTATACCTAGAGCCCATAAATTTTTTCGCCATGTCAGCAAAAAACTTATTTGGAAACAATAGATACATAATACCCTTTAGGAATGTAGCCCAAGCAAAGATTGTCACGATTATGACATCAAACCCGCCACTCCATATATTGTGATAATTAACCAGAAGCATACCTAGCGTTAGAGTAATCACTCCTGCCAAAAATGAGAAGTGTTTATTTTTATGAAACTCTCCAACAAATGCTTTCCAGCTTTCTTTATTAAGAAGCATAGAAAGTCCTACAACAAACATGTAGAAACCAAACATCTTCAGAAGAAGTATAGTTAAGTCCATATTAATATTTAGAACTAAAAACTTTTAAATTCGACTTGTGTTTATTATATAACGTAGACAGAGAAGAAAAGTCGAGTTATACACTTTAAAAATAACTAATCAAAAAACACCCTTACAGGTGTTTTTTCTTGGGCGGCCACCGGGATAATCTTCCATTACATGGACGGTACAGGTTTCGTATCTCGCTTCGTCCTTCGTCAAACTCAGGACTCGCTGCGATATACTCAACCTTTTCGATTCCCTTCAGAAACTACGTTTCTGATGGCGTCCAACAAAAAACACCCTCACAGGTGTTTTTTCTTGGGCGGCCACCGGGAATCGAACCCGAATTTGAGGTTCCACAAACCTCCGTAATAACCGTTATACCATGGCCGCCATATTTATCCCCTATTCATACTTAGGAGATGGCTCATTTATACCAGATTTATAGTTAGAATGTCGAGCTAATGCATACAAGAGCGAAGAAAGTCTGTTTATATAAGCAAGTGTATGTTCACTTATCTTATACTCATTCTCATGTATTCCAACCACTCTTCTCTCGGCTCTCCTTGCGATTGCTCTTGCAACATCAAACATTGCCCCTAACTCTGTACCACCAGAGACCAGAAAACTTTTTATTGGAGGAAGTTGTTTTTCAATCTCATTTATTATGATTTCTATTTCATCAACTTTTTCCTCTTTTACTTTCTTGCCTGCACCAGCAAGTTCCGCCTGTATGGTAAATAGATTTTGTTGGGTCTCTTCTATTACACTATCCAATGTAATCTTCTCATCTTTAACAACCACAACATCAGAGTTGGTCTTTACTTTACACAAACCAAGAAAAGAATTCAGCTCGTCTACTGTTCCAAGAGCTTCAGCTATAGCTGAGTTTTTTGAAATCCTCTTTTCGTCCCTAAGTGTCTTGGTAGTTCCTTTGTCCCCTTTTCTGGTATATAACATTGGAAATACACAATAACAAACCATAGACATCTTGTCTAAGCTACGAAATGCCTACATCTTGATACAATAAAAGCATGGAATTCTTGAAGAAAACATACTCCAAACCTCTATACGTGTATCTACTATACTCGGTGGTTTCGATAGTTGTTTTTGGTATTGTTTTATTTGGTGATTTTGTCTTTGACGACATGATATTTGTAACTGGAAACGCAGATATTAAGTCTCTTAGTAATTTCTTCAAGTTTTTTGTTACTAGCCCCGTAACGGGCGCAGGGCTTGATGTAAGTAATTTCTATAGACCTTTAGGGACCCTTTCTTTCGCCTTGATATATGCACTTTTTGGTCTCTCCCCTTTTGCTTATCATCTGTTTCCAATAATTTTGCATACCATTAATAGTGTTTTTCTTTTTAAACTATTCAAAAAACTAAAGTTCAGTGAGTTATCTGCTTTTTTTGCGGGATTATTATTTTTAATCCACCCAGCTCAAACAGAGACAATAAGTTATCTCTCAGGGATAGCAGATCCGCTGGCTTTATTTTTCATCTTTTTAACATTTTTTGCTTTATTTAAAAATCAATGGAGAGGTGTTTTGTTTTTCCTTATTGCACTTTTCTCAAAAGAGTGGGCCGTGGTTTTCTTACCCATATTTGTAGTTATTTTATTTTTAGATTGGAAATCATTAGATATAAAAGACAGAATTTTTAGAATCAAAGCTTCAATACCGATATTTCTTATTACTCTTTCGTATATAATCCTTAAATTTACAGTTCTTGATTTCACCGGAAATGGAGGGTTAGCAACAGGTGTTCCAGATATAAAAATACGCCTGATCACCTTTGTTAGTATTCTTTTTGAATATGCAAAAATACTCTTTTTACCAGTACATCTGTATATAGAAAGACCTTACGCTTACTTTTATTCAATCTTAACGCCTCAGTTTTTCTTTGGGTTTTTTGTAATTTTATTAGGAATTCTCATTACAATACAGTCATATCGAAAGAACAACAAGTTTGCTCTTGGTTTTTTGTGGATAGCAATAGCAATGATTCCATTTACGAATATTGTTCCATTAAATGCAATCTATATGGAACACTGGCTTTACATGCCAATCATTGGATTTTTAATACTTTTTGCAGCGACAGCTGATAAAGTTAGAAACAAAAAACTTCTTGTTGGGATTATGGTGGTTGTACTTTTATTATTTGGAACAAGAAGTATAGTCAGAAATTTGGATTGGGTTAGTCCAGAGCGTTTCTATAAACACGAACTACAGTACAACAAATCAGCAAGAATCTATAACAATCTCGCTATGCACTATGCAGAAAACAGTGAGTATGAAGACGCTATAGATAACTACAATATTTCTTTGAGTATTAATAACAGTTATCCGCAAACATACCACAACCTAGCTCAAACTTACCGGGCCATAGGTAGGCACGAAGAGGCCGAACAGATGTACAAAATAGCCCTTTTGAGAAACCCTAATTTTATGCATTCGTATGTAGGTTTATATAATCTATATATTAGTCTCGGCAACACAAGCAAGGCTCAAGAAATGCTTGATATTATAAATTCTCAAAACTAAAACCGCTCCAGAAGAGCGGTTTTAGCCAAACAATTTGTTTTGTGCCCAGGACTGGAGTCGAACCAGCACGTCCATACGGACACATCCCCCTCAAGGATGCGCGTCTACCAGTTCCGCCACCTGGGCATAGGAGTATTATGCCATGACAAACAAAAAAGAGGAGTCTTGCTCCTCTCTTTTTACTCTTCTTTTTTCTCTTCTGGGGCTTGCTCCTCAGTTGGTATAGCTTCTTCTGTTGTAACTGGTGTTTCTTCTACTACAGCTTCTGTTTTTACCTCCTCTAACGTCTCCGCTTCTTCTGGCTTATTTGCTTCGGCTTCAGCCTTTGCTTTTGCTTCTATGTCAGACTCAGTGGCGATATCCATAAATCTTGAACGACGCATTTGTCTTCGAATCTGCTTAGCGGCTTTCTCTCGTATGTAATATAGTTTTGATCTTCGCACCTTAGCTCTTTTTACCACCTCTATCTTGTCTATCATTGGTGAGTACAGAGGATAAATCTTTTCTACAGCAACAGCACCTCCACGCCTTACCGTGAAAGTCCCTCCGGCTTCTTTGCCGTGTTTTCTTGCAAGAACAATACCTTCAAAAACCTGAAGTCTTGTCTTTCCTTTGTCTGTGATTTTTTGTGTTACACGAACAGTATCGCCAGGACGAATGTCTAGATTCCTCCTTTCTTCTACGTTTACAGGCGATATTACTTTGTGTGCGATTTCTAACATAAATCTCTTATATAATGAAGGGTACTCTAACACAGTAGTTAAGCCTTATCAACACCCCAGAAGTTATTTATTAGATTTTCGAATTCCTCTGGTAACGGTGTATCAATAGAGATCTTATTACCGTCTATCAGATCTAAAGACACCGAGGACGCATGTAAAGCAAGACGATTAAGCCCTAAAAGACATTCGCCCTTAGGAGCATAAATACTGTCGCAAACTATTGGGTGATGTATTGCCTTAAAATGAACCCTTATCTGATGAGTACGCCCAGTCTTAGGTTTAACTTCTAAAAAAGAGACGTCGTCGTTTTCGTTTAAAACCTTGTATTCTGTAATTGCCTCTCTGAGTTCTCCTTTCGCCCCTCTTTGAGCTGATTTCTTCCGAAAATCACTAGCACTTCTTCCTATTGGTCTATCTATTATCCCCTCTTTCTCTTTGAGTTTTCCGTACACAAAAGCGTTGTATTTTTTTTCTACCAATCTTTCTTTGAATTGTTCTTTGAGGTGTTCAAAGCTCTCTTGGTTTTTAGCAATAATTAATACCCCAGACGTATCCCTATCAAGCCTATGTACTATACCTGGTCGCTCTATACCACCCATATTTTCTCCAACATATTTTATTTCTGGATAATTCTCTAAAATCCAATCAACAACTGTTGGTTCATTTGTTCTACCATCACTATGAACCACCAAACCTGTTGGCTTATTTATAGCGACTATATTTTCGTCTTCATATAATATTTCGATTTTCATACAAAATTAAGATAGCACAAAAACTGCCAAAGGCGGTTTTTGAATGTGGGCGATGGAGGAGTCTCGATCCTTACAGGATCAGTACAGGTTATCGATATTTCTACGAAATATCTGATGAACCTTTTCGAGTCCGCTCGCAAAGCAAAAAGACCCAGAACAAATTCTGGATCTTTTTACTTTTGTGGGCGATGGAGGACTCGAACCCCCGACATCTTCAGTGTAAATGAAGCGCTCTAGCCAACTGAGCTAATCGCCCTTGAGTTTGTATTTTATATGCAAATCTTTATTTTGCAATGCGCCCCCGCCAGGAATCGAACCTAGAATAGGAGCTTAGAAGGCTCCCGTTATATCCATTTAACTACAGGGGCAATAGAGAGCAGTGTAACAAAAAATTCATATTTTTAAAGGTCTAAAGTGAGGGGTCAGATGTATTTGGAACCCTCAACAGCTTCTCCTCAAATACAGTCTTTTTGTCTTTAATTTTGTTAACGGCA
This sequence comes from Minisyncoccia bacterium, assembly GCA_041601015.1. Classification (GTDB taxonomy): domain Bacteria; phylum Patescibacteriota; class Minisyncoccia; order Phycocordibacterales; family PCTT01; genus 21-14-all-36-13. The sequence goes on from JBFIIZ010000003.1 coordinate 9,554, forward strand.
CTTTCAAGATCATCTAAATCAAAACTTCTCTGTTCTGTTTCTATTGGGTTGGAATTTCTAAAAATTAAGCCCGAGTCTATGATATAAAACATATAAAAACTAAATACAGCAATAAAAACAGCCATTACTATACTCGCCCACAAAACAATATTCCAATCTCTGTGTCTGTTTTGAGCAAGACCAAAGCGACTACCCACATTGATCTTGGGTAATTTTAGTTTAAGTTTTTCTTTTATTTCTTGTATTTTTTCTTTTATCATCCTATTTACTTTTTACAACATCAATATTAAACAAACCTCTCCAAATATCAGAAGGGCCACTTTCTTCTCCTTTGTTTGGTATGTTCTCAAGAGTCATTTTGTTTATTTTTATATACAAAGGCATGTTATCCAAAATCTCTGAGAAGTTGAATACCTCCACCCACGTTCCGTCTACTTTCAGTTCTACGTTTAGGTATTCAAAAAACTCCCCAAAAGCAGGAACCTTGTCATCTTTTATGTCTACAAGAACTATTTCCGAGCTTGCGCCTATTTTTTCCACTATGTCCTCTAGGTTGTTTATAAAATCAACAACACCATCTTTTTGTATAAAATAAGAATCTAAAACTTCTTTTTCTTTTGCTGTGCTACTAACAAGATCGTGTAAATCTTTAAGCTCAGACTCAACTCTTACTTCTGAGCCTAGTTCATAGTCTAAATCTGCCAACGCTTTGTTTGTGGAAGAGATAATACTCAAGAAAATAAAGTAACCAACCAAAGAGACAAAGGTTAAACTTGCGATTATTATAAATTTTCTTTTTGTTGTCTCAAGAGGTAGCATGTTTTAATTTATTACTTCTGAAGTAAGTGAAAAGGTTAGATTGGTATCATTTTTTAGACTAGAAACAGGCAAGGCTATTTCACCAAAAATCGGCCTATTTTCAAGCTCTTTTGTAAATCTCAACAAATCAGCTCTTGTTTTTGCTATACCCCTCACGGACACGATCGAGTTTTTCTCTTTTTGTGTATTATAAGAAATATTAATTACCGAAATTCCACCCGCCTCTCTTTTTGCAAACAAAACTTCATTGATTAACTTTTCTAAACTCACATCCTCTACTTGTGCTTTAACAAGATTTAGCTCAGCTTCTGTGAGTTCAAAAATCTCCTCTCTTTTATCGTCTTCTCTTAAGGAAGATGATGCTTTTATTAACTTTATCTGCTCTATCTTCCCCGACTCCTCTGTTAAGGACACAAGATAAGAAGGAATCAACAACACACCTGCAAAAATAGCCAAAAGCATAACCAAAACAAGAACAAGAGACCAAAACCTCAGAGAATACTCTTTTTGAGTTTGTTTTTTTATATCTGTTGGTAAAACATTTGCCATATTAAGTTTCTTTACTCAAAGCAAGACCTATCGCGGAAGCAAAGCCTAGTGAGTGGTTAAAATCTATCTCTGGTATGTATTTATCAAACGAACCTGTGTTTACCCAAACATTTCCAATCTTAACCGGCACAGATAAAGCAGACTCCAGCTGTTCTCTTAGTCCGGGCATTGTTGCGTTTCCACCAACTAAAACAACTTTTTGAATCTCTTTACCTTCTGTTTTGTTTTTTGAAATGTGTGTTGTCCAATAATCAAACCTTCTCAAAAGTTCGTCTTTAAGTGCAGCAAGTGAGTTTACTAGTATTTCATAAAATTCAGAATTTTCTCCTTTTATAAAACCATGTTTTTGTTTTAATATATCCGCCTCCTCAAAAGTAATATCTTTAGCTTTTTGAATAGCAGAAATAAACGAGTCACCACCCATATCTAGAGTGGCTGTATACTGAACCACGTGTCCACTTACAATAGAAACCCCGGTTCTTGTTCTACCTATATCAACAATCATCGTTGTTTCTTTGTCGTCATTTTTTACCACAGAACGAGCCATGGCTTGTGCTTCTATTTCTAGCGCTATCGGTATAAGTTCTGCTTGTTTGAAAAAGTTAACATACTGATTAACAACCTTTTTAGGTAAAACAGATACACTTATGTCTGTGTTTTCACCACAAATACCCACAATGTCGTAGTCAAAAATAGCCTCCTCTTGAGTTAGTGGCACATGTTCTGATAATTGGAATTTTATGGTGTCGTAGAGCTCTTTTTCAGACAAATTAGGTAGTGTTATGTTGAAACTGTAAGCATTCTCCTCCGGCACAGAAGCCCTTATAAAATGTAGGTCTAGATCTTTCTTAGCTTTACGTAAAATATTAACAAAGTCCTCTTCATTTTTTACGATACCAGAAGAAATAATCCCGTCGGGAACTTTAATGTTTTCGTGCCTACCCAATATCATGTAATCTTTTTTAGGGATTAGCTCTAATATTTTTATTGAGTGGTCTGAAATATTCACACCCACCGCAGGGGTGCACAAAAACTTAGGGGTTGGAAACCCATGCACAGATTTACTATAGCGGTTAGACAAGTCGCCATTAGACATGTACTAATTATACATTTTAAGACCTAAGATTGTAGTGAGGCTTTGTGTTTAAAGAAGCAACAAAAGTAAAACAGCAAATACAAGAATTAGTGTTATTACATTGAAGTATTTCATAAAAACCCTCAAAACTTTTTCTCCAAAAACCCTCATAACGTACGCAACCAGGAAAAATCTTGTTGCTCTACCAAACAGTGAAGCTAGCAGAAACACTAGTAGGTTAATTTTGAACAAACCTGCTGTGATAGTGAATACTTTGTAAGGTATAGGGGTAAATGCAGAGACAAAAACAGTCCAAAACGCATTGTTGTTGTATAAAGTAGAGACTGTCTCAAAGGCGTTTTCTAAATTATAGGTATTAATTATAAGCTCACCAAAAGCATCAAAAAACAAAGCTCCAATAAGATAACCAAAGAGCCCGCCAAGAACAGAAAATATAGTTGTGAAAGATACGTAATAAACCCACCTATTTGCTCCATACATTAAAATTCCAATAAGAAAAACATCCGGTGGAACAAGAAAAAAAGAAGCCTCAGAAAAAGCTGTTCCAGCTAAAATCCAGTCGGCATATTTGGTTTGTGCGTATTTTTCAAAAAATAAAAGCGCTTTATTTGTTGTTTTTTGTTCTTCCAAATTATTCAAGTGCTAATTCTAACAATTTATTTATAAGCTCTAGATAAGAAATTCCGCTCTCTTTCCACAGCATTGGATACATACTAAACGAGGTAAAACCAGGAATGGTATTAATTTCATTAATAAGAATTTCACCATTTGGTCTCATGAATAAGTCTACTCTAGCAAAACCGCGAGAAAGTGTTGTTTTAAAAGCTTTTTTTGATATTTCTTGTATTTCTTTAATTTTTGTATCTTCTAATTCCGCTGGAATAATAAGAGAGGTACCTTGCCCATCTTTATATTTTGAATCATAGGAGTAAAAATCAGTTTCATACTTTACCTCCCCAACAACAGAAGCTTCCGGTGTGTCATTCCCCAAAATAGAACACTCCAACTCCCTACCTTCTACACCTTCTTCAATTATAACCCTTTCGTCAAATTCAAAAGCTTTTTTTATTGCCATCATAAGATCTTCTTTCCTTTTTACTTTTGTTATACCAACAGAAGAACCCAAGTTGGCTGGTTTTACAAAGACAGTTTGACCCAACTTTTCCATTATTTCCCCTTCATTAATAACACTGGTTTTATTTAAAATAATAAACTTTGGAACAGAGAGTCCCGCTTCTTTGAAAAGTCTTTTCATTACACCTTTGTCCATACAAACAGAAGACCCTATTACTTTTGAACCAACATAAGGAACACCAACTATATCCAAAAAACCCTGAAGAGTTCCGTCTTCACCAAATGGTCCATGTAGAACAGGAAAAACAACATCTCCTTCTATTTCTTTTTCATTTTTTGTTATGTTCCACAAAACCCCATTGGATCCAGGGAAAAACGTAACAAGATCGCCTTTTATTTCTTCAACAACACCATCTGTTTTGTACCAAACTCCGTTTTTATCTATACCCACAGTTAATACTTCATGTTTTTTATCGATAGATGCACAAATATTTTTCGCAGAAGAAACAGAGACCTCATGTTCTGCAGATTTGCCACCATATAAAACTATTACTTTATAAGATTTCATTATTTTAACCAAAAGGGTTCTTGTCTTACTAATAAATCTTCTGCGTCATTTTTATTTAACATAAGTTCTTTAACCACATCTTCCATACGAGAACCTTGCGAACCTTTCACTAAAACAATATCACCTTCTTTAAGATTGTCTTTCAAGAATTTTATAGAACTCTTTTTGTTTTTAAAATTATGTGTGTTGTCTTTATTCATCCCAGAATCTTCTGCTCCAATTACTATTTGTTGTGCAAGCTCCCCAACTGTCACAATGTTAGTGACTCCAGAGTCTTTTGCATACTTACCAAGAGCCCTATGTTTGTGTTCTGTAAGCCCCCCTAACTCAAGCATGTCCCCAAAAACGGCCCAAATACTAGCTGTTTTTGCTCTAGGCACCATGTTTAGTGTGTCTATTGCGCTAACAGAAGACGCGGGGGATGAGTTATATGTGTCGTCAAATATAGTTGTATTATTTATACCTTGAATCAAGTTCATCCTGCCTTTTGGAGGAACACTCTTTTCTAATACCTTTTTTATTTCTTCTAAACTTATCCCAAACTCAGCCCCTACAGCTATTGCCGCCACTAAAGAATACACGTTTGCAATACTGATAAATTTATCTATCTTAAAATTAATTTGATTAGATTTATACAATACCGAAAAGTTTGTTTCAAAACCAAAGTCTAGTTTCTTATACCTAAAACTTTCCAATAGAATCCTCAAGTCAGCTTGTTTACTAAAACCATACGAAAGTCTATGTACGTTAGTATACTCAGCCATCCCATTCATAATCTCAGGACTGTCTGCGTTTATAATAATTGGTTTAAGAGTTTTTGTATAATTTATTATACTAAGCTTTTCTTTTGTGAGTTCGGACTGTGACTTAAAATATTCTAAATGCGAACCACCGACAAAAGTTATTACCGATAAGTCCGGATGAACCATTGAAGCTAAGTACTCCATATCCCCAGGTCGATCTATACCAATCTCTAGAACCAAACATTCTGGGTATTTATCATTCTTTACAAGAAGAAGTTTAGTTGCTTTTAAAAACAAAACCGCCCAACCAACAATTGATTTTCTTGGGGAAAGCTCGCCTATAACCGTGAGAGGTACACCAAGTTCGTTATTGTAATTTTTATAAGACTTTCTCACCGAAAAATTAGAACCTAGAACATCCCCTACCGTTTGCGTGGTTGACGTCTTACCAACAGAACCAGTTATCGCAATAACTTTGGGTTTGTATTTTTTTAGAATTCTTTTTGTGTAAAAAGAGAGTGTTATAAAAACTATTTTTTTCATAAGTTATTTTTCTTATCCAAATACGATTGCAGTATCAAAGCCGCAGCAGAAGCATCTAAGTTTGGTTTATTTTCGTGCATCTGTGCAGCATGGTGTGACGTTAGAAACTCTGGTTCATATATAACCTCAACACCAACCTCCCTTTCTAAAACCCCTTTAAATCTATCAATATTATCCATTATTGAATTTCTAACACCCTTCAAATCATTAGATTCCCCTAAAACTATCATTTGTGTCCCGTGAGTTTTTACCATGTCTTTTATATCCCTAAGTAGTGCACTGTTGTTTGGTAAAACAGCTTTAGGAACTGCAATTTTCCCACCTTCATCAGAAATGGCTATACCAACCCTTTTTTCACCAAAATCTACACCGAGATACGGACTTTTCATAAAACCAAGATTATCATAAATATCCTTTAAGTATAGCCATTTTCTCACTGGTAGATTGAATATATTCTGATATACTAATCGCCGTATGGCAAACACAGACTTGTTTTATCAACTTGGCACAACAGAAACAATACTTTTCTTGCTTCTTATCGTTTGGGTGCTGTTTTGGAAAGGTTGGGCTTTGTGGACAGCCTCCAAAGAAGATAGTAAAAAATGGTTTATTGCTCTTCTTGTCCTTAATACTGTTGGAATACTTCCAATTTTGTATTTATTTGTTTTTTCAAAAAAAGCAAAGAGTCAGAGGAAAAAAACTAAACCTAAAAAAGAGGTTGTTCTAGAGGTAGAAGTTGGTAAAGAATAAGAATTTCCAACAAGGAGAGGTGGCAGAGTGGTCGAATGCGCTGGTCTTGAAAACCAGAGTACCGCAAGGTACCGTGGGTTCGAATCCCACCCTCTCCGCATAAAACAGTTATGCCCAGATACGCAAGTATTTGGGTTTTACTGTTTTACGGAGTGATGGGATTCGAAAGACGGAGGCTGCGAAGCCAGCTCTGTAAGAGCTGTGGCCGAGTCGGGGTCGCGAGCACTTAGTAGATTTCAAACTTGACCCGCCTTAGCGGGGCGAGTGAATAAATATACTTAGTGACTTGTGACCGAATCCCTAGTTTCCTTCCCACCCTCTCCGCAAAATAAAACCATCCACAGCTGTGGGTGGTTTTTGTAAGAGAATTATAATTTTTTTGTTACAATATCCCTATATGAAAAAAGGATTTACAATTTTAGAAATGATGATAGCTGTTGCAATTATTGGACTTCTAGCAGCCGCTACTTTCACTTTCTTAGACAGTGCAAAAGTTAATGGTCGTGACGCAAGAAGGCTTTCTGATGTAGGAGAAATTAGAAACGGACTCAATCTATACTTTACCGACAAAAGCGTTTTCCCTGTTTACCCATCAGGTATAACAATCACAGGAGAAGATGACTTCTCTACACTTCTTATTGAAGGAGAATATATGTTTGATGTTCCAGCAGATCCAATGAGTCCTGTGTATGACTATGTATACACCTCAAACAGCAAAGGTACAGATTTCACAATTACTTTCTGTATAGAAGGAGATTCTGTAAGAGACTACTCACAAGGTTGTGGACATTCAGTAAACCCATAAACTTATGCCACCACTAGAGTGGAAAACACTTGAATATTCCGAAAAAAACAGAGGTTCAGATTGGTTTTGGGCTGTAGGAATTATATTGATATCGGTTGCCGTTAGCTCTGTTATTTTGGACAACTTATTGTTTGCTGTTTTTATAGTTATAGCTGGAATAGCTCTTATTCTGCAGGTTATTAGAAAGCCTGATGAAATAACAGTTCGTATTGACGAGCGAGGTGTTGATATAGACGGAACTCTTTACTTATATCAAGCTTTAGAAGCCTTTTGGATAGAGCATTTAGGTGATAATGATTTCCAGCTTTTACTTAGATCAAAAAAACTTTTAGTGCCCTATATCGTAGTTCATATAGAGGGTGTGTCCGTACAAGAGTTGCGGGACTATATATCTCATTATATTGAGGAAGAAGAAATGCATGAGCCTTTGTCTCAAAAAATAATGGATCGACTAGGGTTTTGACTCTTTTTTAAAAA
>JBFIIZ010000004.1:0-15368 GCA_041601015.1 Minisyncoccia bacterium
ATGATGGAGGTCTTGATACAAACACAGCTGGTACATATACATTTACTTACACAGTAACTGATTCTGATTCAAATACAGTAAGCACAACTAGAACAGTTGTTGTTACAGCAGCGCCTGTAAACAATGCTCCAGTAATTACAGTAACAGGGGACAATCCTCTTGTTCTTACAGTGGGTGACACATTTACAGAGCCGGGTGTAACAGCTACTGACACAGAAGATGGAGACCTAACAAGTTCTATTGTTACAACTGGTACAGTAGACACAAACACAGCAGGTACATACACACTAACGTACTCTGTAACAGACTCAGGCGGACTTACTGATACAAAGACAAGAACAGTTGTGGTAAACGCAGCACCTGTAAACAATATTCCAACAATTACACTAACTGGAGATAATCCAGTGAACCTAACAGTAGGTGATACATACACAGAGCCTGGATACACAGCAGCTGATGTAGAGGATGGAGATCTAACTGGTTCAGTTGTGGTTAATGATGGAGGTCTTGATACAAACACAGCTGGTACATATACATTTACTTACACAGTAACTGATTCTGATTCAAATACAGTAAGCACAACTAGAACAGTTGTTGTTACAGCAGCGCCTGTAGTAAACACACCACCGGTTGCATCTGATTTGTCAGCAACGACAGCATTTAATACAGCAAAAACAATTACACTATCAGCAACAGACGCTGACGGTAATTCACTTACATATTCAATTGTTTCCAGCCCAACAAACGGAACACTTGGTACAATTTCTGGAACAGATGTTGTATATACACCAAACACTGGGTATGTTGGAAATGATACATTTACATACAAAGCAAACGACGGTACTGATGATTCAAACATTGCTACAGTTACAGTTATTGTTAATGCTGGACCAGGACCAACACCTCCAACAACATGTGTTACAAACTGTGGTGGAGGAGGTTCTTCAAACCAAGCCCCCGTTATTTACCTACTTAGAGTGAATAGTCTTGAGTTTACAGCTGGAAGCACTTTTGTGGATGCTCCTATTAGTGCAGAAGATAGAGAAGACGGAATAGTGACAAATAAAGTAATAAAAGACATAAGCGCATTGGATATGAATACTCCAGGAGAGTATATAATCAAATATAATGTTACAGATTCACAAGGTCTTAAGGCATCAACAAGATTTAGAACGGTTACAATAATACCTGGTGAAGAAAAGCCGTCAGTTATAGAACCAGAAGAACCACAAGTATGTACTTACCTTATTGGTTTCTCAAGAATAAATAATACAAACCCAAGTGAAAACAATCCTGTAGAAGTATCAAAGGTACAGAGATTTCTGAATGAATTCGAAGGCACAAACCTTAGAACAGATGGTGTATTCGATAATGCTACTGATGTATCCGTAAGAGCTTTCCAAGAGAAGTATAGAAATGACATTCTTGGCCCTTGGAATCATCAAGAAACAACAGGGTATGTATATCTAACTACACGAAAGAAGATAAACGAGATCTACTGTCAGAGAGAGTTTCCACTTAGCGTCTCTGAGGAAAACGAGGTAATTGCCTTCCGAAATAGGCCTGTTACCACACCATCAGCTGAAACAACAGGTTCCGTTGGTGTTGTTCCAGGAACAGGTTCAAACTTAAGCGACATCATAGGAAATGTTGATGGTAGAGATGGAACAAGAACAGGAGAAGATGCTCTTGTTGGCTCATCTGATGATCCAAATGGAACTAATATAGCAACAGAAAACACTACAAATGAAGGCTTTATTGCAGCAACAAGGAGAGCGGGTATGAATATACTTGAGAATATGGCTTTGAATGTATACTCTACAGTTCAGAAGGTAAGAAAGCGAATTGGAGGAACTGATTGTAGTCTAGAGTGTACAGATATTCTAGTAGAACCCTTCTAAAGGACATTATTATTTAAAGGATTTTAAAATGTCCTTTAAAACTTAAACACAAAAATATAAAGACCCTGGAGATTTCCTAGGGTCTTTTTGTATCAGTTTGCTGAAAGTAAATTAGGTGATATCTAACCCAAATACTCAGCAAATCATCAAGTTTCTTTCTCGTCTGAATCATATCATCAAGCATAGATAGGTCTATGTAACCTATTTTTGTGCATCTAGTTATGAATTTCTTACGCTTAGACTCGATGAGCTTCTCATAGTAAACAATTGCCGCTGGTCTATAAGAGTTCTTCTCTAGATCCAACAGACAATCTACTTCTTCTGCCGACAGAATAGAAAGGTTCATTTATCCACAGTTTTAATTTTCTAGATTAAGAATACGTTTTTGACAAAAATAAGCAAGTGTTTCCTGGTGATTTTAGGAATGTGGAATTGTGGATAACTTATTAATCAAGTGGGATGAAGTGTTATATAATGTCTACTAAGTGGGATAAAGTGTCATAGAATCATGCTGATTGGAGAATACACACATACGATAGATACAAAGAAAAGGTTATCTTTACCTTCAAAATTCAGAAAAGAATTGGGTAAAAAGGTTGTGTTAACTCGAGGTTTGGATAACTGTATCTTTGTCTATCCGATATCGGCCTGGAAGTTAATTGCAGAAAAGCTTTCTTCTTTATCGTTTGGGCAGTCTGATTCTAGAGGATTTAATAGGTTTATGCTCGCGGGCGCAATAGAGGCCGACGTTGACACAGCGGGTCGTGTACTGATTCCAGATTTTTTGAAAGACTTTGCACATCTAAAAACAAAAGTAGTTTTAGCGGGTGTACATAACCGAGTAGAGATCTGGAATGAAAAACTTTGGAATGAGTATAAGACACGAATAGAAAAGGAAGCAGATGTTTTGGCGGAAAAACTTGGTGATATAGGAATGATTTAAATTTATGGTTCACATTCCTGTATTACTTAATGAGGTTCTGGAGAGTCTCGATATAAAACAAAACGATATTGTGTTTGATGGGACGCTAGGTAATGGGGGACACGCTCAAGCAATTTGTAAAAAATTAGGAAATGGAGGTAAGTATATTGGAGTTGATTTAGACAAGGATGCAATAGAGGCATCAAAAAAAGTACTTTCAGATTTGAATAAAGAGATTAATGCGGAAATAATCCTACGAGAGGATAGCTTCCGGAACCTAGATGGTGTTCTCGATTCAGTGAGTGTTGGGAACGTAACAAAGATACTTTTTGATCTTGGTACAAGAATGGATCAAATAGTCGACTCTGAGCGTGGGTTTACGTTTAGAAATGATGAACAGTTATTGATGACATTTAAGAAAGACCCCAACACTGGAAATACAACAGCGAGAGAGATTTTAAACGAATGGGAACAAAAAAGTATCGCGGACATCATCTATGGTTACGGAGAAGAGAAGTATGCAAGAAGAATTGCTGCTGCGATTGTTGAGAAGAGGCAGATTAACCCAATAGAAACAACGTTGAGTCTTGTTTCAATACTAGATGAGGTTTTGCCAGAAAGATATAAAAGGGGAAAGACTCATTTTGCGACAAAAACGTTTCAAGCGATAAGAATTGCAGTTAATGATGAACTTGAGGCACTAAAAGATGGTTTGGAGAAGGGTTTTGAGAGACTAGAGAGCGGTGGGAGGTTTGCGGTCATATCTTTCCATAGTCTGGAAGATCGTATTGTAAAGAGATTTTTCAGAGATAAATATACTCAAAAAAAAGCAATTCGTATCAATAAAAAACCAATAATAGCAACACAAGCAGAAACAAAAGAGAATCCCGCATCACGTAGCGCAAAACTAAGGGTTATAGAAAAACTATAAAACAAATGGAAAAAATCATTCAAAACGTAATAGCAACTGGATCAAGAGAAAAAAAAGCTTTTTATATTGCAATTATTGCTCTTTTAACTATGTCCTTTTTTTACGCGTATTTTGTAAACCAAACGGTTGTAAATATAGTTGAAAGACAAAGTGTACAAACAAAAATAACTGACCTTAGTTCATATTTGAGCGAGCTTGAGTTTGAATATATGAAACACAAAAGCACTCTCACACTTGAACACACAAAGTCTATAGGGTTTGTTGATGCTGATGAGACAATTTTCATATCACGAAGACCAACAGACACAAGGTTGACACTTGTAGAATAGTCCTCACAATAGCGTATTATGGCAATACAGAGGAGTATTACTAACTCAAGACTACGATTTTTAATATTTGTATTTACGAGCTTCACTTTGCTTTTAGTGGGGAGACTTTATTTTATACAAATAGTACAAGCGGATTCTTATAAACAGGAGGCAAGTAGACAATACTCAAGACCGGCAGGAAATGTTTTTAATAGAGGTACTATATTTTTTCAGGACAAAGATGGGAATAATATATCAGCTGCGACTCTAAAGACTGGATATACTATTGCCATAAACCCCACAAACCTGGAAAGTCCCAAAGAAGCATATGAAAAACTATCTTTATATCTAGAAATGGATGCAGATAGTTTTTTTGCTAAAGCAAGTAAGTTAAATGACCCTTACGAAGAACTTGCAAGAAAGATTCCTGAGAGTGTGGCCCAAGAAATCAAGTCTTTAAACATAGGAGGGGTTAGTGCGCATAAGGAAAAATGGAGGTTTTATCCAGGAGAAAATCTTGCTTCTCATATGTTGGGTTTCGTTGCTTTCCGAGAAGACAACCTAGAGGGTCGTTATGGTCTTGAAAAAGAGTATGAGGATGTACTGTCCAGAAATGATGCTAATTTGTATGTTAACTTTTTTGCTGAAGTTTTTTCTGGTATAGCGGGTTCTATAGAAACAAAATCCATAAGTAGAGAGGGTGACGTATATACAACCATAGAGCCTACCGTCCAGAGTTTTTTAGAGGAGATTTTACACAAAATTTCAGAAGATTGGAGTTCAAAACAGTCTATGGGTTTAATAATAAACCCAAAAGACGGTTCTATTTATGCGATGGCGATAAATCCCTCGTATAATTTAAACAAATTTTCTGAGTCTGAGATCACATCATTCTCAAACCCGTTAATTGAGAGAGTTTATGAGATGGGTTCTATAATAAAAGCGCTGACAATGGCTGCCGGACTTGATTCTGACGCTGTAACATCCGAAACAGTGTATGAGGACAAAGGTTTCTTAGTAATAGATGGTTCAAAAATCTCAAATTATGATGGTAAGGCACGAGGTTTTGTTGATATGCAAGAAGTTTTAAATCAGTCTTTAAATACAGGGGTGTCGTTTGTAGTAGAAAAAATGGGAACTCGTAAGTTTGCTGATTATATGGAAGCGTTTGGTGTCGGTGAGATTACTGACGTTGATCTACCGAACGAGGTTGGTGGACTTGTTGATAATCTAGATTCTCCAAGAGAGCTTGAGTATGCAACCGCTTCTTTTGGGCAGGGAATAGCTATGACGCCAATTGCTACTGTTAGAGCTCTTTCTGCCCTAGGTAATGGTGGACACCTTATAACACCACATGTTGTAGATAGGGTTGGTTATGATATTGGTTTTAATAAAAATTTTCGAGAAGAAAATGATAGACAGGTAATAAAACCAGAAACCTCAGAAGAGATAACGAGAATGCTTGTACGTGTTGTGGATGAAGCTCTTCTTGACGGAACAGTTAAACTAGACAGATATAGTGTTGCGGCTAAAACAGGAACGGCTCAAATTGCTAGTCCTGATGGTAAATATTATGACGACAGATTTCTACATTCCTTTTTTGGGTATTTCCCGGCATATAATCCAGAATTTTTGGTATTTATTATGACAATAGAACCAGCTGGGGTTAGGTATGCATCACAAACCCTTGCTAGACCATTTCATGATATAACTAAATTTCTTATCAACTATTATGAAGTACCACCAGATAGATAATATGGTAGTCTACTACAGTCAGTGGATACACGGGCTGTGCTTGGCCCGCTAAGGACACCTCGAATAATGTCCCGTATTCACGAAACCGCCATCCTTGGGTGGCGGTTTTTTTGGTGACCCTACGGGGAATATCGATCCTTACAGGATCAGTACACCTTGTCGATATTTTGTTTCGTTCCTCACAAAATATCAGTCAAGGTCTTCGATGCTCTCCACTGGAGATCACGGGCGATATAAAAAACACTCTCTAGATGAGAGTATTTTTTAATCGTGTGACCCTACGGGGAATCGAACCCCGATTTCCGCCTTGAGAAGGCGATGTCCTAACCGTTAGACGATAGGGCCAATAATATAATCAGCTAAAAATTTATATTTAATCTACATACTTCATAACCTTTAGAAGACGACGCCCACTCCTTGATCCTGGGTTAGACGATAGGGTCATTAAGTGTTGCGATTATACCAAAAACTACACTAAAATCTATAAAAAGAAAGAAAAGGTGGACACATGTTGCATTGCTATTGAGTGACCCATTCTATTGGTAAACACCTATACACGTCAATATATTTGTGTTATTGTGCCTAAGAATTGAACACTAAATTATGGGTGCTTTTATGCACAGACCAAGACTAATTTTAATAGTCAAAAGTGGTAGATTTGATCAGCAGTATTCAAGAGAGGCTCCAAAAGAACTTCTTGAGATGGCTTGTGAGACCCTGAAGCTTCGTTCATATGGCGAAACAATTCATATTTTTTATCCACCATACAAAGCTTTTCAAAAAACCATTGAAATTGTTGTAGAGGTGATTCCTAAAATAGTTTGCCATCAACACCAAGAGCTTGGCGGGAACTTCGTCCGTAATCTTATTCTGGACACAAACGAAGCTTTTGAATTTTTTCTGGCTAAACTTGAAGAAACCAAGCCAAACATTGTAATTGTAGTTCCGGATACCTCTTTTATGTCGGGTTTTCAACATCTTTGCGCGAAACATTTTTTGGAAAGATATGAAAAACCATTCAGTGGTATTGATGGATTATCTACACTCATCGATACTGCAAGAGAAACTTTTGAAAAGGCGTCTCTTTTGCCAACACCACCACAATAAAACCGTGTGCCTTAGGTACACGGTTTTAACTTTGCTCAATAAATTTTGCAACAGTATTTATCAGCTTATTGTCGTTAAAGTATTCATTTAATTGTTCTTTCCACTTTGGATCAGTAATAGAAATTATAGGATCAACGCCTCTTCCTTCTATTGGTTGACCATCTGGGCGAAGGGTTATGCTGTGTACTAAGAATAGACTATATGTATTTTCTCCTAATTTAGTCTGCATAGGAAATGTGTTTTCAATAGTACCCCAACCTTTAGTTGGTTCACCTACAAGTACTCCAACATTGTACTTAGTAAAAGTAGCAGCCATAATCTCTGCAGAAGATTGTGAGTTTCCATCAATCAAAATAACAACCCTTTTATATTTAACAAGACTTGGCAACCAACCTACTTTCGTTTTATACGGAGTTAAGTCTTCTTGTTGGAAAAATTCATAAGCATATTGATTTGGACCTATAAAAGGACCAAGAAACCACTGTAGTGTATCTACCGCTCCGCCCACATTACCCCGAAGGTCAAAGATAAGAGTATTTAGTTTATCGTCTGTTATTGAATCAGAAACTTCTATAAATTCGTTAAATGTTTGAGGGGATAGTTTAGACATTTTCATATATAAGATGTTTGGAGAGACTATTTCTGTGAAAACTGTTGGTTCTGCTTTTGTTTCATCATAGCGAGCTTTGGTTGATTCATTTGCAAGAACGGTATGAGCATACTCGATTTTCTCAAGCTCTGCTTTTGCTTCTTCTGAAGTGTCTCCTTCAAGCTCTTCTTTTTTTTCTTTATACGCTTTTTCTACTTCTGCCATGCTTGCGCCCGCCACAAGACTAAGAGAATCATATATGTCTTTCTCTCTATCTATATTTGAAACATTGTCACGAAGCTGTTTTTCTTCCACCGTTGTATATAGCGCACTTCGCCCAAGTGGTTGTAGGTTTTGTAAAACAGTGTGAGCAAGTAGTGCAACAAAATCTTTTTTCTCCTCTTCTTTCTTTGTTTCAAGAAAATCTGAAATTGTCTCTTCTAGTCCAGAGATATTTTTTGGTTCAACACTGTAGTTTCCACCGGTTGTGTGGTTTAGGGCTAGTTGAAAAAGCTCACTTAGTTGTTCATCTGTTATCTTGTCCCAATAGTTTTCTTTTATCATGTCATAGGTCTCAACAACAAAAGCAACATGTTGATCTTCAATATTTTTATAAGAAGAAACATTGGCCAGACTATTGTCTTTGATATTATTTGTATAATTTAGTCCTATATATGAGAGGCCCATCAAGAAAACAGCAACTAATGCATATTTGATAATTTTCTTTGAGTTTTTGTTGGTTGAAAAGGTCATTATTGTATTTATATATCTTATTAATTAACTGATATTACACAACTAGGAATAGTAATGAATTTGTCCTAGAGTGTTGCAAAGTAGAGGAATATTGGTAGAATAGTGCCCACTATATCAAACATGACAGAAACAAAGAAAACAGCAGAAAAAAAGGAGGTTGCCAAAAAAGTGACCCCAAAAACAACCACAAAAAGTGGTACTTTTGCTGTTATTGAGACAGGGGGTAAGCAGTATAAGGTTCATGAAGGTGAGTATTTTAAAATTGAAAAACTTAGTGATGGTATGAAAGCTGGAGATAAGATTAAATTTGATAAAGTTCTTCTTATCGATAATGGCAAAGATACACAAATAGGAGATCCTTATTTGAGTGGTAAAACAGTAGAGGCTGTACTAGAAGAAGAGGGTAGAGGAAGAAAGATTATAGTTATAAGGTTTAAGTCAAAAAGCCGATACTTTAGGAAGAAAGGCCATAGACAGCCCTATATGCAAGTTAGAATAACTAAGATCTAGAAAAACCTCGAACTGTCGAGGTTTTTTGATATATAATAATTTGATGATTAAATTTGAAGATTTTAAAAAGTTGGACATACGTATTGGTAAAGTAGTCTCAGTCGAGAGGGTAGAGGAGGCTGATAAACTTCTGAAGCTAATATTTGATTTTGGTGACGAAGAAAGGCAAATAATGGCTGGTATTGCTGAGTTTGTTGATGACCCAGCTACTTTGGTGGGGAAGGAGATGCCTGTATTATTTAATCTTGAGACTAAAAAATTAAGAGGTTATGAGAGTCAGGGTATGATTTTAGCTGCAAATACAGAAGAAGGGCCTGTGCTACTTCATCCCGAAAAAGAAGTTCCACCTGGGAGTATCGTAAAATAAGGCTTAAAATAGAACAAAAACAGCATAATTTATATTCCTAAACAACTATTGACATATCTCATGTATGGTGTATAATACTCAGGAATTCAAAACCCAAATTCCTAAGGAGGAATTAAATGAAGAACTTTCTATACGTGGCCGTATTGGCCATTTTCTTTTCCATCAACCTGGGTTGCGACAACGGCGGTCTGACTGCAGTTGACCAGGAACAGGAACTTGTTCTGAATGACCCAAGTCTAACAGGGCCCGCCAGGGTTGCCATAGGTCAGTGGGCGCTTAATAAGTACCCAGGTTTAACAGAAGAAGACGCCGGTAAATCCAGCGACTACTCTTTTGTGACCCTTCACCAAACGGAGGAGTGCAACATAGGAGCTACGTGTTTCTCGTTTGCGGTCCATTCTTACGGAACCATCTGGGGTGATGGTATGTACGAAGTCCGTAAGGACGGAAGAACGACAATCGAGGAGGGGAGAAATCCTGACGGATATTTCTCTAAAGCCCTTCGTCGAGTGGAAGTCTATTCGACCTCCAAGGACTCAAGAATGAACTTTAATGTTCCAGATCCTGTTTCAGGGTTTGTTGCGTTTCAGTTTTATTTTGAGAACTTTGACAGTCGGCAAATTGTCGTCCTGCCAAAAATCAACATGGACTGGGTCATGGTGACAGGTGAGGGATTGATGTCCTCTGGGGAAACCCAGTGGTCGGACACTTTTGTTGAGGTGAATTTCACACTCAAATCATCTTTCTCTGCGAGACTGTGGATACCACACAGTTTTGTACGCAACTTTGACTTAGGCTACGAACAGACGGCTGTAGTGTCTTCTTGGGCATATTCAGCGGTCGAGCCTATTGGAAAGCTCGAAGAGTACGTAACATCGGATGACCGACCTCGTGACGGTGTGATGGCACTTTCAGAGAGTCTTCAATACGCAGAGGTATCTATTCGTATTTATAACGGATCGATTCCTGAAAGGTACGAGTATGAGGTATTTTGTTTATTTGATTCAGCAATCACAATGGACAACAAAATCGACCTCATTCCCAGCGGTCGGTGTAAGGGGTAGCCCGAACATACCGCCAAAAGGCCTGTCGCGTTTACGCGGCAGGCCTTGATCTTTTATTTTTTATTTTCTATTTAGAAGTGCGCTACGCATGGTGCCTTCATCTATATATTCGAGCTCTGCACCTGTTGATATTCCACGCCCAAGCGTGGATATTTTTATACCTTCAAATGGACTTAGTTTCTGCAAAACATAGTCTCTTGTATTGTCTCCATCTGGATTAGCTGATAATGCAATGATTATCTCAGCCAAACCATTTTTTGATTTTTTATCAACAATCCTTACTAAGTCATTTGCCCTGAGCTTCTTTTCTGGCTCTTGATCTAGCGCACTCAAGAGACCACCTAATATAAAATATCTTCCTTTAAACACACCCTGTTTCTCTATATTTTCCATATCTGTATCATTACTTAAAATCATTAACACAGAATTGTCCCGACTCTCATCTTTGGCGATAGGGGAAAGTCTCTCTTGCGGATCGTCAGAATAAAAGTGACAAAAACTGTCCTCACAAACTCTTACGTTTTTCTTTAAGTCCAAAATCAGATTTGTAAGGTTTGTTATATCAGCATTACTTTGTTTGAGTAGGTGATAAACAAAACGCTTGGCCTGTCTTGGGCCAATTCCGGGGAAGCGTTTGAAGTGTTCTGTAAGTCGATCTATTGCGTTCATATTTAAAAAGCGTCTATGTCTTTTGCAGAGGCGTCATAATCTCCTTTAGCAAGGTTTCTGAAAGAAGCTTTAGCGTCATCAAAGTAAAGTTCTACTTTTCCTGTTGGGCCATTTCTGTGTTTTTCAATTAGTATTTCAGATATATTTGGCCTGTCAGAATCTTCATTTTGCTTCCATTCGTTGTGTATAAACATAACAACATCAGCGTCTTGTTCTATAGAACCAGAGTCCCTTAGGTCTGAAAGTCTTGGTCTTCCTCCACGGGACTCAACAGCTCGAGATAGCTGTGATAAGGCTAGTACAGGAACATCAAGCTCACGGGCTAGTATTTTCAAAGATCGAGATATTTCTGTTACTTGTTGAACCATTGATTCTGAATTTTTAAATCGCCCCGAGGGAAGCATAAGCTGGAGATAATCAACAACTATTAACTTCAAACCCTTGTCTCTTTTTATCCTTCTTGCTACTGAGCGCATTTTTAAAATATTGCTTCCAGGTTGGTCGTCTATGTATATAGGAGCAGAGGAGAGTCGTCCTAAAGCATCTCTTAGTGCTCCAAAGTCACCCTCACCCTTAACACTTCCTACACGAAGTTTCCAAGCATCAACTTGAGACTCTGCTGCAAGCATTCTATCTACTAATTGCTGAGAACTCATCTCAAGAGAAAATACACAAACAGAATTGTTGTATTTTGTAGCTGTTTGTCGTGCTATATCAAGAGCAAGGGAAGTTTTACCCATAGAAGGCCTTGCAGCAAGAATTATTAAATCAGACGGCTGAAGCCCAGAAAGTTTATCATCAAGAGCGGTGAAGCCTGTATGGATACCTCTAAGTTCATGCTCTGACTTAGAGAGTCTTTCGAGCCTTTCAAACGCTTCCCCTAATTCATCACCAAGGGATACAAAACTTGAAGTACTCATAAGATTTGTTACTTCAAAAATCTTTTTCTCTGCTTGATCGAGTAGTTCTTCTACGTCTTGAGACTCATCATAACCCATTTGATTTATGGTATTCGCAGCTGTGATAAGATTACGCATTAAAAACTTCTTTTGTATTATTTCTCCGTAATGAGTTGCATTGGCAGCAGACGGAACGCCATTTACTATTTCTGTCAGATAACTAGAACCACCAACTTGGTCTAAAAGCTCTCTTTCTTCTAGTCTTGAAGATAGTGAAAGCAGGTCTATTGGTTTTGATTTTGCAAACAACTCAAGCATCGTTGTGTATATGAGTCTGTGTTTATCCACATAAAAACAACTTGGGTTTATTACCTCAATCAAATCATGCATAACCTCCGGTCTAAGCATTATTGAACCTAGAAGAGCTCTTTCAGCGTCGATACTCTGAGGAGGGATTCTTATGTCTTGGATAGGAGATTTAATTGATTTGTCTTCCATACAAAAATATTACCACAGTAGGACTCTTGAAAAGTTTAGAAATGTATATTCAACTGTTGATTGGCTGTGGAAAAGTTTGAGCCCGTCGCTGTACAGCGACGGGCTAGGTTTTGATCATGTCTTTCATGTTGGAAAACGGGCTTCTGTTATAACTGGAGTTTTGTTTTTCTCTGAAAATCTATCCGAGAGATAGATAGCAACATAGCCAATAAAAACAATACCAATGATATAAAAAAAGTAATCAAGAAAGATCACAACCACCAAAAGAAGAGTTCCAATTGTTGCCAAAAATAACAACAAGAAAGACGAAGCTTCAACAATAAAGTCTTTCATTTTTTCCTCCGAGGTAAAAGGTGCTTCTATTCTCAAATACTATAAGGCTAAAAACAAAGCCTGTCAATACAGACATTAACACGAATAAATACTTTTTAGAGAAGATTTAAAAAAATGGTTTAGACGGAAGAAATTTTGGGACCGTTTTCGTTATCTTCTATCTCAAATCCCAAGCTTTTGATTTCCTCTCTTAGTCTATCTGCTTCAATCCAATCTTTTTTTTCTCGTGCTTCTTCTCGCTCCTCAACAAGGCGTACTACATTTTCTGGAATGTCGTGCGTCTCTTTTTTTAATTCACTCAAGCCAAGTCCAAGAACTCTATCAAAGTCCAATAGAGTAGCTCGTTTTTCTTCATTTGGAATGTTTTCGTTTTTGATTAAATCCCAAGTGACAGCAAGTGCACCAGACACACCCAAATCATCATTTAGTTTTTCTAGGAATTTTTCTTTATAAGACTCATTGATTGCTCCTGTTTTTTCACCCCACCCACGAAAATAATTGTATAGGTTTTTTAGTGCATTATTTGCCGCAACTAGAGCTTCCCACGTGAAATTTTGCTGTTTTCTGTAGTGCCCACCAAGAAATAAGTAACGTAAGGAGAGGGGGTTAAGGCCTCTTTCTTTGATGTCATCTAATGTGTAAATATTACCAAGACTTCTTCCCATCTTTCCTCCATTAACAAGAAGAAACGCGCCATGAACCCAGTACTTTACAAAAGGAGAGCAACCACAAGCTGTTTCTGATTGTGCAATTTCATTTGGATGGTGGGTTGAGCGCAAATCTTCTCCACCGGTATGTATATCAAACTGGTCTCCTAAATATTTTTGACTCATAGCACTACATTCAACGTGCCAGCCAGGAAAACCGATTCCCCAAGGGCTCTCCCACTGCATATCTCTTTTTGTGTCTTTTGGGCTAAATTTCCATAAAGCAAAATCTCTTGGATCTCTTTTTTCAGTATTCTCTTGAACTCTTGCGCCAGCCTTTGCCTCATCTATATTTGATAGCTCTCCATATTTATGACCATTTTTTTCATAAGCTTTTATATCAAAATATATGCCATCAGAAATTTTATAAGCAAAACCAGCTTTTTCAATCTTTGAAACCAGCTCTATTTGTTCATCAATGTGATCTGTTGCTTTAGCAAAAATTTTTGGTTTCTTAATGTTCAATATCGAGTATTCCACTTGAAATTTATCCCCATAATATTTTGCTATTTCCCAAGCATTTTTACCCTCACGTTTTGATGCCTTTTCCATCCTATCAACGCCGGTACTTGAGTCGCCTAAGTTGTCACCTGTGAGGTGGCCCACATCAGTAATATTCATAACAAAATCAACAGAGTAGCCATTGAACTCAAGAGCTCTTCTTAGAAAATCACTTGTTATATATGTGCGCCAATTACCAACAGAAATATGGTCATATACTGTTGGACCACAAGTATACATACCAACTTTTGTTGGATTTATTGGTTCAAAAGCTTCTTTTTGTCTTGTTAGTGAGTTATATAGTTCCATGTTTATAACCATTTATTCTTTTTGAAGAAGAAAAAGAAGATTGAGGTTAATACAAACATAATACCTATAACTATCCAAAAATCATATTGATTTCCTATGAATGGCATGTACTCTGTGTTCATACCGAAAATGGATGCAATCAAAGAAAGGGGGAAGGTTACAAAAGCCATTATGGTCAATATTTTCATGACTTCGTTTTGTTTTGTTGTTAGCAGAGAATCGTTTGTAGATTGAAGCTCTCTCATCGTTTCTTGTAATACATCAATTTGTGTTTTTATTCTATATTGCTCCGCAACTATTCTTTTTAGATGGTGAGCAAACATGCTACCAAAGAATTTATTACCTGCTATATCAAGTGAATTTAACACAGTCTCATGGGCTCTTGTGGCTTGTTTAAAATCAAGCAAGATTCTTGAGATTCTGGAAAGTTCTTGAACCATTTCTTTTTCGTGTCCTTCAAAAATCTGATCTTCTATATCTAGAAGTTGTGATTCTACAAACTCAAGCTCATGTTCAACAGAACCGTACATTTTTTTTATCAAAAAATAAAATAAGTACCCTGCGTGGTCTCCTAAGTCTGAATTCTTTGTAACCTGATTGCTTTCAAATATTTTTGAAAACTTATGTACGGCATCGATTGTTTCGTAACGTACAGTGATCAAAAAGTTTTTTCCAATTATGAAATCTACCTCTTGATTTGTATCTTCTGAAGTGTGCTGTTCTGCGGGGAAGTGTAGTATTAAATATATTAAATTGTCATATAAATCAACTTTTGGTCTAAGTGTTGGTATAAGTAACTCCTCCGCAACTATTGGATGTATGGAAAATTCTTCCATAATTTCACGCACCTCTTCTTTTGAAGGGGTTTCCAAATCAACCCAAATTAAACCTTCGTGTTTATAAACTTTTTTCATACAAATAATTATATCGTAATTTGTGTGCTTTTTCTGGGAAAAACAAAAGGCCCTATGTGAGTAGGACCTCATGCTTCTCAATTTCTGGTTCTGGTTGATATTGCTTGTGTAAAGAACCCGCAGTCAGGGTTACAAACAAAACAAAAAGAATTATTAAGAAGATAATTTTAACCTGGTTCTCCGGCGTTGCGGGAAAACTAGAATCCTTGTCTGTAAGTTTGTTTATAACAAACAAGGTAATCATGGAAGAAAGGAACCACACTGAGGCAGGTATCATAACTTTTACTCGTCTAGTCTATTTGACAATTTATACTCACAAAAGACAGGTGTC
>JBFIIZ010000005.1:0-14660 GCA_041601015.1 Minisyncoccia bacterium
GAGAGACATTCATTTTGAGTAGATTATTTTAAATTAATCCTCTCTGGGTGAAAGTTTCGAAGCTGAGAAAAAGAAGAAACACAAAACCCAAAATCATTGTGCGCTTTTTCTGTACTCCTTGTATAAACAGTTATGTGAGGAGTTTCTGGGGCATCAATATTATCTGACAAAATGATATTTAGTTTTTTATAAAAATCTTTGATTTCCTTAATTCCAACAAGCTGAATAATAGACTCCCTAACTTCCCCAATTGTTCCATTAGTGTTTTTTATATTATCCAAGCTGTACTCTTTTGTGACATAAAAGAAATGCGGAGTTAGTTTATAACTCCACTTTGTATTTTTTATCAAATCTTCTATCTTAGACAAGATTGTTTTCTTCTCATCTACAGACATTTTATTTAGCTTTTCTGATATATAGATACCCTCTGGATCACCCATTACTGTTATGTGATGTTCTGGTTTTTCACCAAACCCTTTTTGCTTTGCTGTTTCTCTCACATGCAAAGGTACCTCTGGATCAACCTTAAACCTCAACAACAAGGTAACCTTTTCCTTATTAAAATCTGGGAAAATGTTTTGATCCTTTTCCATACAAATATATTTTACAATACATTTGTGCAAAAAACAGACGGCTTCGTGGCTATTTTTAACAACGTGGGTACACCAAGAACCTCTTCCATTACATGGACGGTACACCTTTCGTGTCTCGCTTCGTCTGATGACTCGCTACGATATACTCAAGGTCTTCGAGCCCTGACGAAAGCAAAGAAATTTGCTTTCTTCGTAAACCCCAGTCATATACAAAAACCCCTTAAAAATGGGGTCTTTTGTAATGATGTGGGTACGCCAGGACTCGAACCTGGGACCACGGAGGTATAAGCTCCGCGCTCTACCAACTGAGCTACGCACCCATCCTATTGGTAAACAGATAATACCTAAATCCAGCCTTATATTCAATAGAAATGCATAAGGGTCTGCATCCCAACGGATGTAGACCCTTATGCTCCGCTTGTAATTATAACGCTATTGGTTTTCTATTTCACTATCGCGGTCTTTTTTTATGGGGATATCATTCGCAATCAATATTTGTTCATACTCTTCTCTTTCCAAAGTTTCTTTTTCTATAAGAGCATGTGCGATTGTATCAAGGAGTTTTCTATTTTCTTCTACAACTCTAAGTGCAGTTGCTCTACCCTCCTCTACTATTCTTGAGACCTCTCTATCGATATCTCCTGCAACTTTCTCTGAGTGTTCTTTTGAGTACGGCGCGTGGCCTGATACAGCCAAACCACCATCCCCCTCCAGGGCTACAGGTCCTATCTCGTCACTCATTCCATATTTAGTCACCATCGCTCTCGCTTTAGCGGTAACAACCTGTAAATCATTAGAAGGTCCAGTTGTTAGGTCTCCAAATACAAGCTTTTCTACAACATAACCAGCAAGCGTCACAGCAATGTCATCAATAAATTCTTTTTTAGATTTAAACCTCCGTTCAATCACAGGTAGGTGTAGTGTGTACCCAGCTGCTCTTCCTCTGGATATGATAGAGATTTTATGTACTGGATCAGTGTTCGGTAAAATTGATGCAACTAGTGCGTGTCCCGCCTCATGATATGCAGTCACTCTCTTCTCTTTTTTTGAAAGCAAGTGACTACTCCTCTCTGGACCAAGTAATACTTTTTCTATTGCGTTTATAAAATCAAACTGCCCAACTGTCTTTCTATCATCACGCGCTGCCCATATAGCAGCTTCGTTTACTAATGAATATAGATCGGCGCCTGAGAACCCTGGTGTGCGCTCTGCAATCACCCTAAGCTTCACATCTTCTGCAAGAGGTTTCTTTCGTACATGAATGCCTAATATTGCCTCCCTGTCGTCTAAATCAGGTAAATCTATAGTTACACGCCTATCAAACCTTCCAGGTCTTAGCAGAGCCGGATCTAGGACATCAGGTCTGTTTGTAGCGGCCATTACGATTACTTTATGATTAGGTTCAAAACCATCCATTTCCACCAATATTTGATTGAGTGTTTGTTCTCGCTCGTCGTTTCCTCCCCCTACTCCTGTACCGCGCACTCGTCCAACCGCATCTATTTCGTCTACAAAAATAATTGATGGAGCCGCGCGCTTTGCAATCTTAAACAAATCACGAACACGACTTGCACCCACTCCTACAAACATCTCTACAAACTCCGAACCTGAGATTGAAAAGAAAGGAACCTTAGCCTCCCCCGCAACTGCTCGTGCAAGTAAAGTTTTACCTGTACCTGGTGCACCCATTAGAATTACACCCTTAGGAATCTCCGCCCCTATATCCAAAAACTTTTTTGGGTTACGAAGAAAATCTACAATCTCTAATAGTTCTTGTTTCGCCTCTTTCGCTCCAGCAACATCCTTAAATGTAATTTTTGTATTTTTATCGTTTGGATCTATTATTCGCGCTCGTGATTGTCCAAACGTAAATGCTTGCATCCCTCCTTGCCCTCCTTTCGATTGTCGTGTTACAAGCCAAATGAAAAAGCCAATAAACAAAAGAGGTATTAGGAATGGAGCAAGGTTTATCAACCAATAAAAGAAACCGGACTCTCTTTTTATTTCTATATCAAGATTTTCTATTGAAGATAGATCCACACCATAATTCACAAGTGTGTCAGTAATAGCAGTTCCAACTTCTTTTTTGGTAACTTGGTACGTTCCATCTAGTAGTAATATCTCAACCGTTTCTCCAGAGACGGTTAATTTATCTACCTCACCTGCAACTACTTCTGTAGCCAGGGTTGAAATTGGTATTTCTTTTATATCTTTATTTTCAGCGTTCAACGAAGAAAAAAGCGTAATCAATATTACAAATAAAAGAATAGATGTAATGAAATTTGCAAAAAACCTAGGACCCATAGGTATCCGTATCCGCATAACCTTATTCCCCCCTCGAGATTTAGGTCTCTTTTTATTGTTTGACTTTGTTGTTTTTGGACCTTTTTTAGCCCCTTTGTTTTCAGCCATAGTCCGTGCATTATGCCACAAAATATGGCCTAGATAAAGAAAAATGCTAAAATGCAGACATGACAAAGTTTGTTGTAAACAAAAAAGTAAATAGAGATTTCGCTATCCAGGAGAACTATTCGGCAGGAATGGAGCTTTTTGGTTTTGAGGTAAAATCAATCAAGAATAAGCTTGGCTCCCTAGACGGGGCCCATATAACAATAAGAGGAGAGGAGGCTTACCTTGTAGGTGCTTCAATTCCAGCGTATCAACCCAACAACACACCAAAAGATTACGACCCTAAGAGAAACAGGCGTCTTTTACTTAACAAAAAAGAAATCGCTGAATTATCGGGATATGAGAACCAAAAAGGCTTGACAGTAGTACCTATTTCGATGTATAATAATCATCGAAAAATCAAGCTAGATATTGGAGTGGCTAAAGGAAAAAAGAAGTTTGATAAACGAGAAGACATAAAGAGACGTGACACCAAACGTGATGTAGAGCGAGACTTTAAAACAACGTTGCGTTAATTTATTACTTGATTTATGATTCTCTCCCCTGTCTTTCGCAAAGAGTAGAGGAACTCATACCCTTCGGGGTATAAAAAGTTCTTTTTATCTCCTCTACTCTTTGGGGATGATCGGCTTTGACAATTAAATACACTTTAAAGTGTGCTTGGTGGAGCACTCCGGTATAACTCCTAAACTGTCCCGGAAAAACACAAGTGCAAACAGAAATGTAGCACCCGCATACGCTTTCGCGTAAACGGCATCTCTTGATCAGACGTCTGATATGGTTAAGAGGTGTTATATCTTCGGACTAGCAAACTATATCGCCTAATATAATTTGCAAAACCCCAAGGCTCGACTCATTTAGATTTTGATAATTTTTTACTTCTTGGGTTTAAAACACAAGATTATCTACACCTTGTAGATTCGTTTTAAAGACTTTTTTTGGACGCGAGTTCGATTCTCGCCATCTCCACAACAAACAAAAAACCGCCTATTTGGCGGTTTTTTGTATCTCCTTATTTCTTCTTAGCTGAAACCTTTTTTGCAGGCTTCTTAGCTTTAGATTTTCCCTTTGCCATAACAATGTTATGTGCACAATACGCCACAAAGTCTTCCTAATACTTTAGAATCGTCTGCGCCGATCGCTCTTTTTTAAGAGTGTAGATTCGAAATCTACATAATCTCCTGAGCGCGATTAATATTACACCTATTTTTTAAAAAATAAATATGTTGATAACTAACAACATATTTATTGTATCTTTATTTGACAAACAATCTCAAATATTGTATAAAGTACAAGAAAAAGAGCACACCTAAACACGCAAGATTATGACGGTAATAGAAAAAAGACTCAAGTCTTTCGACCCAGCCGAGCTGAGAGTAGTTTTGCAGGAATACAAAACTTACCCTCCTTCCGTTGTCATCTCTGGAATGAGAGTTTCTCAGTGGCTCTCATTGATCAGAGCTGAGGTAAAAAGGAGACGTAGCAAGAAAAACTAGTTATGTCGCCAAAAACCGCCCCACCCACTTTGGGTGTGGGCGGTTTAAACTTGTAAGTTTAATTTCTCACCACTTCTCCCCCAGCGTCCTGCCAGTGCACGAGCCCGCCAATATTTATTACATTAACAAATCCGGCCTCGTCGAGGATGTTTTTCGCAGCGCCCGCACGACTACCGCTTCTACAGTAAACATAGACCACTTTATCTTTTGGAATTTCTGGAAGCTGTCCTTCGTCCAAAAGAACAGAGTCAAAATGAGTTGAACCAAAAGCATACCCATCTTCGACCCTTTCCTCTTCTGTTCTAACATCCAATAAAACAGCGTCCCCGTTTGCAACTTGTCCACTTATCAAATCTACATTAAGAAAAGTATCATTCTCTTTTGTTTGGTCTGCCTCTTCGAGAGAGTTAATCTCTGGTTCCAAATCAAGAACCGCTGGCGCCCAAACAAACTGATAAGCCAAAAAAGAAGCAATGGCAACGATTACTATTAAAATTACAGTGTTTTGATTTTTCATATAAATATAAACACAACATTAGTTAATAACTGACCTTTATGTTGCATTATACCCTTAGAAAAAGTGTTTCCAAGAGAGTTATTGACATTTTTGGTTTCTAGGGAGTACTATTGAATTATGCAGGACTTTTTCTCTCCCATAAAACCTGCGAGAAATAAAATAGCGCATTATTACGGCGATACAGTGCGACAGCTATTTCTGGCTGGCGGCATAATGATTCTTGTAGTTATGCCTTTTTATAATAATATTGTGCCAATGAATCCAACGATTGTTACTCTTTTTGTTGTCACTATTGCTCTTGCCGCAGCAGCAACCACAAACACAAAGAAGTCTATTATTGTGTTTGATACAGTACTCTCAGCTGTAACGCTGATAATGTTTGAAACTTATTCTATTGTTTATTATTTAAACGATGGAATGTTTCTACTTTTAATCAGACAAGGAATAGCTCTAATATTTTTATTTGCACTTTACTACAGCGCAAAGACGCTCAGAGCAATGTGCTGGACGCCAACTGATATCAAACCTTAGATCTAAAACACTTGACACACATGTTATAATGTAAATAAATCAAAAGGAGGTAAATATGCCTAGGTTCTTTATTCCACGTACAGCTCATTGTGACGAGGGCTGTTAGTTGAAGGGCGCGATCAGTTACTGATCGCGCCCTGTTTTTTACGCTAATTCTCCATTTTTGGAAGTTCTGGAATTCAATTCCAGCTGACTATCCATAAATAAAGAAAGTTCTTTTTCAGTGAGTTTCTTCCCCAAAAAAGTGATTCTCTCACCGTTGCCGTCCCCAGGATCTAAGCACATAGCTACAAAAGTGCGTCGATTGTCCATGTCGTTTGCGGCGACATAGTCACCAGCAAACATTGAGAATGTATCCTCATCGGTTGAAGGAAGATACATTCTCTTAATGTAGAAAAACACATCCTCCCCCATTTGGGGTATGAAAATTCTGACAGGAACCTTTCGATAAGGGTGCAAACCCCAGCAAAATCTAGAGTGGTGGTCTATCTCAAACTCTAGCATTCTACTTTCTTTGTCTTCTTCCATTTTTATACCCTCTATGTTTCTTAAAGAACTTGCCTACAGAATATACATCACAATAAATAAGGTCAAGATGCTATTGCCAAAACACCAAAAAAATGTTAAAAATAGCGACACGCTGCTTATTATATTAGGCGGATTTTAAGGGTTATAAACAAGTTTTGGCTGATTATAGAAATAAAAATTCAAACAGAATACGAATAAACGAGCAAATAAGAGTGCCCGAGTTGCGTGTAATTGGCGCTGAAGGAGAAAATATAGGGGTTATGAAAGCAAGCGAAGCTATCAAATACGCACAAGATCGAGGTTTGGACCTAATCGAAATATCTCCCAAAGCTAAGCCTCCTATTGCAAAAATAATGGATTATGGTAAGTTTCAGTACGATCAGAAGAAGAAGCAGAGCCTCCAAAAGGCTAAAACACACAATGTAGAGGTGAAAAGTGTTCAGATAAAAGTAGCTACTGGAGAACATGATCTAAACCTCAAAGCAAATAAAGCTTCTGGCTGGCTCAAAGAAGGACATAGAGTAAAAGTAGAACTCTACCTCCGAGGAAGAGTTAAGTACATGGAAAAAAGCTTTCTTGAAGAAAGACTTCAAAGAATCCTGAAACTACTTACAGAAGACTTTACTATAGCCGAAGGTCCTAAAAAAAGCCCAAAGGGTATATATATGATAATAGAGAAGGCAAAAGGCACAAAAAAGAAACAAGAAGATAAACCAGAAATTAAAGAAGAGAAAAATGACAAAAACAAATAAATCATTTACAAAAAGAATAAGGGTGACGAAGAAAGGAAAGCTTGTTGCAAAAAAAGCCGGTCTTAATCATTTCAACGCAAAAGAAAGCGCGAGTAGTAAAATGACCAAGAGAAGGGCTAGTAAATTTAATATGAGCAATAAGGCGCAGGCACGATTTTTACCCAGAGGAAATCGATAGAGAAACAGATAACAATATAAATAAACACCATGACAAGAGTTAAGCGAGGCACAACAAAAAACAAAAGGAGAAAAAACATACTGAAGATGACTAAAGGTTATCGTCATGGTAGAAAGAGTAAGAAAAGACAAGCTAAGGAGGCAATAAAGCATGCGGGTGTTCATGCATTCAATCACCGAAAGCAGAAGAAGCAAGAAAACCGACGAATGTGGCAAGTAAATATAAGCGCTGCATCAAAACATTTCGGATATTCATACAGCAAATTCATGGGGGTACTCAAAGAAAAGAAGGTTGGTCTAGATAGAAAAATCCTAGCAAGCCTAATAAAGGAAAACCCAGACACATTCAAGAGAGTTGTCGAACATATAAAATAGAAGCGACTTAATAAAAAACCACTAAACTGTACTCAGTTGGTGGTTTTTAAAATTCAAGATCAACACTCTGCCCTACTTCTGGCACAACAGCATCTACGCCAAGATAATCTCTTATACGCTGCGCTAAAAACATACTAGCTTTTGGTTCGCCCATCGCAACATACACTTTTTTCAAATCTTTACTGGTATTTTCTACAAACCCCAACAAGCCTTCTGAGTCTTTGTGGGCAGAATAACTTAATATTGTTTCTATTTCTGCGTTTACGCGTACTTTTTTATCAAAAATTCTTACTTCCTTAGCGCCGTCTTGTATTTGTCTTCCCAAGCTACCCGGTACTTGAAACCCAATAAATAACATTGTCGTGCTTGGGTCTGGTAAATATGTTTTTTCATGAAATATTATCCTACCTCCGTGAGACATCCCAGAGCCAGCAATTATAATTTTAGGGCCAGACACGGCGTCTATTTCTTTTGATTCTTCTCTGGTAAGAGTGAGGTTTAAGTTTCTAAAATCAAATATATTATGGCCCGGTTTGAGTTCTTTTATTATATCTTTATTGAAATTTTCTGAGTTATTTTTATAAACATCCGTAACCTTAATCGCTAAAGGAGAGTCAAGAAACACCGGTACAGACGGGACATCGCCGTGTTCTATGAGTTTATGTAATTCATAGAGTAAAACCTGAGTTCTCTCTAAAGAAAAAGCAGGGATAAGCAATGTCCCCTTCTTTTGTATAACATTGCCCAAAATCTTTTTCAGCTTCAGAGTTCTGCCTTCAGTAGACTCATGATTCCTATCACCATACACGCTTTCAATGACCATGTATTTAATATTTTTTACTTCATCAGTATCTCTTAAAAGAGGTGTTGGTGAATTACCCAAATCACCTGAAAATAATATCTTCTCGCCCTTATACTCAATCTCAATCATAGCCGAGCCTAAAATATGACCAGCGTCAAGAAATTTTACCTTAAATTCATTAAATTCTTTTGGTTCGTAATACGGTATGGTTTTCCACAAAGACAAAGCTTTTTGTACATCTTCTCTTTCGTATATTGGATCCCTACCTCTCTTTTGTGCCTCATATCTCATAACAGACAAAGCGTCATTAAACATTAACTCAACAATCTCTCTTGTCTCTGGTGTTGAGTAGATAACACCTTCAAATCCATCTTTTACAAGTTTTGGAATTCGCCCTATGTGATCCATGTGTGCGTGTGTAACAAAAAGCAAACCAACAGTGCTTGGGTCATATAAAAATGGTTTTGCGTTTTTATCTTCTATCCTATCCCCTCCTTGTATTAGCCCACAATCCACCATCAATTTAAAACCGTCCTTTTTTTCCAAGATAAAATTAGCGCCAGTTACAAAACCCGCTCCTCCATAAAATGTAAGTTTAAGATTTTCTTCCATGTATAAAACTAATTATAACGTATACGAAAGCTCCGCCGGCTATATCTGTGAAAAGATCAGATATAGAATCTGCTGTAAATCCCGATTCAGCAAAATTGCTCCCACCCACCAAAAACTCAAACAACTCCCACAACACACCAACAACAAGTACACCAAGCGTGCTGATTACAAAAACCTCTTTTTTAGTAATTGAGCGCTTTACAGAGCCATATTTTATATACCAAAACAACAGACCTAGCGCAACAACAACCCCTCCTACAAAGTGAGTTAGAATATCAAACCACCAAAAAAACCAATACCACTTAAATTGCATAGCGCCTATGTGTAGAAAAGCCAGCAACAACGACAACGCTAGCGTCCAAAACAAAATCTTTTTTCTATTGATGTGCATAATAAACATTGTAAACAAAAAACCCTAGCTTAGATAGCCAAGGTGCTTTGTGAGAGTCGCTTGGTAAACTATAACACCCGAACTTGCCAGGTGGGGGCCCTAAGTATCATCCCAAGAGATGCTACCACGCGGGCTACCCGAGATATAGCTTTAGTGGATATTGTTTCCAAATGACTCTCCCTTATATTTTACACCCACCTATTCAAAAACTCCATCAATGTTCACGTCGTAAAGAATCTTTTCTTGAATAATTTTGTAATCTACTAGCTCAGAGTCGCTAAACCAGTGTCTAATTTCTTTATTTGCCTCGTCCACTGTTCCGGACGCATGCACCACGTTTCTTACGGCTCGTCCATCTGTATCTGCCACCTGATATGAGTCCAACATGAAGTCGCCACGAACAGTTCCAACATCAGACGTCAAAGGTTCTGTGCCTCCTGTGAGTTTTCTTACCAAACCAACCGCATTAGCCCCCTCAAAAACAATTCCTAAAACAGGGCCTGCTGTTACATATTTCTTTAAGTGACCCAAAACCTTATCACCAACCTCTATAGGATCACTTGAGGGTGGTTCTTGTCCTTTTTTCTCATAAGACGAGATTGTTTTCTCCCCTACGTTTTTTTTCCAATCAGGATCAATTGTGTAATGAGTTTCTACTTGTTCTTCTGAAGCTCTAAAAAACTTCATTCCAACAATCTTAAGACCCACTCTTTCGTATCTTTTTATAACTTCACCAACAAGCGATCTTTGCACACCATCTGGTTTTATAATCACTAAGGTTCTTTCTTTTTTTGCGTGTTCCATAAATATCTTTTTATTAATGTGAATTAAAAAGGCCTCTCTCGGCCATTAAAGTAAGTAAAATATATCGTACTATTACAATTTGGTCAAAACCTCCGGACCGTCTTCTGTAATAACAATCGTGTGCTCAAAATGAGCGCTTGTTGAGCCGTCCGTAGTCACATAGGTATAACCATCGTCTCCTAACTTAATGTTGTCTAGACCCAGCCCAAGCATGGGCTCTATGGCGAGAACATTACCAACTGAAAGCTCAGCTCCTGTTCCGGCTTTGCCAAAATTTGGAATAAACGGGTCTTCATGAACACTATACCCAACTCCATGACCAACAAGCTCTTTGTATATAGCAAACCCGTGAGGTCGAACAAATTCTTCTATAGCGCTCGATATATCACCAACTTTTGCACCAGCTCTTGCAGCTTCTATTCCAGCATCTCTAGCACCTTCAGTTATATCTAAAAGTTTTTGTATTTCTGGTTTTATTTTTCCCACAGGAACGGTTATTGCGGCGTCTAGTATCATTCCAAAATGAGTAAGTCCTGCATCCAAAGTAACAACATCTCCTTCCTTTAGAATTCTTCCTCCTTCATTTGGAATTCCATGAACAATCTCCTCATTAACAGATATACAAATACTTGCAGGATATGGTCTAGGTGCACCCTCTGGCTGATAGTCCAAAAAAGCTGGCACGTCTCCACCTTCACGAATAATTTTTTCACCAAGCTCATTCAAAGACTCCAAACTAACACCGGGCGCTACTTTTTTTCTAAGTTCATCTAAAACAAAAGCAAGGCGTTTGCCGCCTTCTCTTAATAATTCAATCTCATCTGTACTTTTCTTCGTTATCATTTTAATTTTTTATTTATTCTAACCAAAGAGACCTTTAAGAACATCTGCGTGCACTTCATCAATGCTTTGCTCACCATTAACTTCAACATATTTATTTTCCTTTTGGTTTTTCAAGTATTCTATGGAAGGTTTTGTGTCTTTATCAAACCACTCAAGCCTTCTTTTTATATTATCTGGAGTATCGTCTTCTCTACCTCTCTCCATCAATCTCTTTGTTGCCCACTCGTCTGAAACTTTAATATACACAACACCAAGATCACTCCGGCCAAAAAGCTCCATTGCAGAGTCAACGATAGGAGCTTCTTCTGCGCGTCTGGCTGCTCCATCAAAAACTATATGCTCATCACCTGTAAAATTCTCTATTAGATAGTTCGTCCAGGCCCAGATAGCAACAAAAACAGGCAGGAGTCTCCCTCCGTCTAAAGTAGACCGTGTCAAATCTCTTGTATGAGAGCTATTATTTTTAATAAAGTTTCTAAGAATACTCCCTGTTTGAACATGAAGAACTTCTCGAGAAGGATCAATTTCCTTTAAATAATTAGATAATTTCTCTATTTGAGTTCCTTTCCCAGAGCCAGAAGCTCCAAAAAAGATAATTGCTTTTGGTTTCATATTAGTTGATTATACGACAATAACTCTATTTACGCTTAATATTCCCGCATAGACACCTGAGCGTCAATTCTCTTTATAAGGTCTATTACCACAGACACCGCAATCAAAAGCCCAGTACCACCTATGGCAAAAGCAGCTATACCAGTTATAGACTGCATTATTATCGGAAGCACAGCAACTGCGCCTAGAAAAACAGCTCCCACTAATGTGATTCTCGATACAGTTTTAGCAATATGCTCTGTAGTTGATTTACCCGGTCTTACCCCAGGGATAAATGCTCCACTCTTTTGTAAGTTTTTTGATATAGCTTCCGGATCAAAAGTTATAGCTGTGTAGAAATAAGTAAACACAAACACCAATAAGAAATACAAGGTTGAATAAATCACCCCATTATTGAGAATACCTAGAACGAATGTTCCTATGTTCTGAAATGTCTCATTTGGCACATTCTGTAAAAAGTTAAATATCATCTGAGGAAAAAGCACTATAGAAAGAGCGAAAATAATCGGCATCACTCCGGCTTGATTCACTCTAAGGGGTAAATATGTGGAAATACCTCCGTACACCTTCATACCTCGAACACGTTTTGCATAAGTAACAGGAACAGGACGTTCGGCCTCTGAAACAATCACAATACCCAAGGTGATAAGAACAGCTGCCACTATAAAACCAAGATATAGAGGAATCTGTGACACCTCGAATGTAAATATTAATTGTTGCAATGTATTTGGTATTGCCGCAACTATACCTGCAAAAATAAGAATTGAAACACCATTACCAATACTATATTCGGTCATAAGCTCTCCAACCCACATTATAAGAATAGCTCCTGCTGTAATCATGAAAATGTTTACAACCAAATCAATACCAACAAGGGTTGATATGACACCTTGTCTTTGTAGCAAGAAAATAAAAGCAAACCCTTGCATTGCAGCAAGAGGAACAGTCAAAAGCCTAGAATATTGTGAGAATTTTTTCTTTCCAGCCTCACCCTCTTCATGATACATAGCTTTAAGTCTAGGAATCATCACTGTTAGAAGTTGCATAATAATTGAGGCTGTAATATAAGGACCAACTCCAAGCATTATAATAGACAGACCCGAAAGACCTCCTCCTGAGAAAATATTTATCAATCCAAAAAATTGATTGTCAGCAAAAAATTGCTGTAGAGATATGGCGTCAACGCTTGGTATGGGCACAGCTGCCAATGCTCTAAAAAGAGCCAAGAAACCTAGAAGAAAAAGGATTTTCTTTCTAAGGGTTTCGTCCTTAAAAATTAACTTTAGTTTTGTTGAAAAACTTGTTGACATATGTTTATGATACCTTACCTCCGGCCTTTTCTATCTTTTCTTTTGCGGCTGCTGAAACCTCGATTAACTTCACCGTGGCTTTGCTTTTTATTTCACCATTACCAAGAATCTTGATTTTTGGATACATACCACCAATCTTTTTGATAAAACCTCCTTTAACAAGAGACTCTGGAGAAACAATCTTCACACCACCAGAAACAATCCCCTCTAATGTGGCTAAATTAATTGTTGTTGGTTTAACTCTAGATGGGTTAACTGTTCTTGGTCTATTCTTACCATGACCCCTTCTCTTTGGAATTCGCTTTATTTCATCTCTTATGTTTGGTCTCATACCCGCCCCGGAGCGTGATTTTTGCCCCTTATGACCCCTTCCAGAGGTTTTACCACGAGTACCCCCTCTTCCAACTCTAGAGGTCTTCTTTCTACTTGTATTCGTTTTTAAATCGTTTATTTGCATAATTAAACATTAAGACCTGAAAGCGCTTTTACTGTAGCTCGAGCATTGTTTACCTTATTTTTACTTCTTGATAGTAATTTTGCACTAACATCTTTTATTCCAGCAAGCTCTATTACATCCCGCACAGATGAACCAACAACTATTCCCCTACCAAGAGCCGGTCGTAGTTCCACAACTGACGCATTGTACTTTGCTTTTATGTCATGAGGTATAGATCTAGTTTTATCTAGTTTTATTTCTACTATATTTTTCCTTGCATCCCTAACAGCTTTTTCTATAGCAAGAGCTGTGTCTGTTGCTTTACCCATACCAACTCCAACTTTTCCATTTTTGTTTCCTATAACAACAGCAACAGAGAAACTGAATCTTCTACCACCAGAAACCACTCGAGTAACTCGCCTTATACTTACAATTTTCTGATCAAATTCAGACTTAACCCTAGGTTTCCTCATAGGACGTCGCGAGTTCTTTCTAAAATTCTTCCTTCTAGGCGCCCGCTCAGGTGTTTGATCAGAGACATCAGGTTTTACAGCAGTTGTGGCTGTATCTGGAGCATCTTTAGCTTCAACACTGGCCACAACTTCGGTTTTAACCTCTTCTACTTTTGTTTCTTCTTTTGTTTTTGCTTCTTCTGTCATGAAAATAATTAGAATTTAAGCCCAGCTTCTCTTGCTGCGTCTGCTAATACTTTTATTCTTCCGCTATATAAGTATCCACCTCTATCAAATACTACTGTTTTTATCTTTTTCTCTATAGCTTTCTTTGCAATATCTTCTCCAACAAATTTTGCTTGTTCTGTCATTGTTTTTTTGTCTGCTATTTCTTTTGAAGAAGATGCTGCAAGTGTTTTAGCCTTTTCGTCATCAATAAGCTGAACATATACATACTTATTTGACTTAAACACAGAAAGTCTTGGCCGCTTAGCGGTTCCTGATATTTTTGCTCTAACTCGAGCATGTCTTCTTTTCCTTTGTGAATTCTTTGAAATTTGCATATTTTACTTTCTTATACGGCTTTCTTGCCTTCTTTTCGTCTTATAACCTCATCTTCATACCTAATACCCTTACCTTTATATGGTTCAGGTTTTTTATATGAACGAATCACAGCAGCAAACTGTCCCACTTTCTGTTTTGAAATTCCTGAGATTGTAATCTTGTTCTTTTCTGTTGTTACGTTTAAACCTTCTGGTATATCTACTTCTATTGGGTGAGAAAAACCTAAGTTAAACACAAGCTTATTTCCTTGCATTTCAACACGAAAACCAACACCTTCTACAATTAGCTTCTTCTCATATGCCTTATTAACACCTTCTATCATATTAGAAACTAATGAAGAAACTGTTCCCCATAATGCTTGAGATGAAATATTATCATCAACAGGCGCGGTTACTACAGTTCCGTCCTTTACTTCCAGTGTTACAAAAGGATTCATTCGTTCTTTAAGCTCACCAA
>JBFIIZ010000006.1:0-14357 GCA_041601015.1 Minisyncoccia bacterium
CCCAAGACAATATCAAGCATCTTTGCGCTGACCACAGGTCTACCATTTCCTGGTTTTAGTAAGTTTTTGTCTGAAGCCATTATCTCCTTTGCTTCCAATTGAGCTTCTTCTGAAAGAGGTACGTGTACGGCCATTTGGTCACCGTCGAAGTCTGCATTGAAAGCGGTACAAACCAATGGGTGAACTTGTATAGCGTGTCCCTCAATCAATATTGGTCTGAAGGCCTGAATACCCAATCTATGCAGTGTTGGTGCTCTGTTAAGAAGAACATATTTATCTTTTATGACACCCTCAAGAATCGCCCATACTTCTGGAATACCTTCGTCTATGAGGCGGTTGGCCCCTCTTATATTATATGCAAGCTCATGCGTAAGAAGTTCAGAAATAATAAAGGGTCTAAACAACTCAAGTGCCATATATTTTGGAATACCACACTCATCAAGAGCAAGAGAAGCACCTACAACAATCACAGAACGTGCTGAGTAGTCTACTCTTTTTCCAAGTAGGTTTTGTCGAAAAATACCCTGCTTTCCCTTTAAGTTGTCAGATAGAGATTTAAGAGGTCTCCTGTTTGCCTGTCCGGCCATATAAGAACCAGTTCGGTGTCTTATTGAGTTATCAATTAAAGCGTCAACAGCTTCTTGTAAAATTCTTTTTTCATTCCTAAGAATAACGTGTGGAGCATTTATACCCTGAAGTTTTTTTAGTCGATTATTTCTGTTTATAACCCTCCGATAAAGATCATTAACATCAGAAGTGGCGTGTCTACCTCCATCTAGAGCCACCATCGGTCGTAGTGCTGGTGGAAGAATGGGAATATGTGTCATAAACATCCATTCTGGTCTTATCTTTGCCTTATTCATTGAACGAAGAAGAGTAAGTCTCTTGTTTATTTTTTCTCTTTCGCCTTTCCCTGCTTTTTCATATCTTGTTTCCAATTTCTCAATCAGCTTCTCTAGGTCTACTGTTTTGAAAATATTGTAAATAGCATCAGCTCCAATACCCGCATCAAACATGGCTCCATATTTGAATTCGAACTTGTTATAATCAGAGTCTGAAATTATTACACCTTTTTTTATTGATTCAATCTCTTTTTTTGTTGCTAAGAAGACTTCTTTTAGAGCATCCTTAGATTTTTCATCTTTAAGTGCTTTTGACTTACTTTTATACTCTGCGTTTAAGTCTTTTAACATTCTTGCTCTTTCATCCTCTTTTACTGACGTTATGATATAGCCAGCAAAATATATTACGCTTTCAAGCGCAGATGACGAAACACCTAATATTAGAGCCATTCTAGAAGGAATACTCCTCAAGAACCATACGTGCGCAACTGGAGAAGAGAGTTCTATATGCCCCATCCTTTCCCTTCTTACAATAGAGCGTGTTATATCAACACCACACTTCTCACAGGTAACACCCTTATATCGAATACCTCTGTATTTTCCACAATAACATTCGTAATCCTTTCCGGGACCAAATATTTTCTCATCAAAAAGGCCGTTCTTCTCACTTCTCTGTGTTCTATAGTTAATAGTTTCTGGTTTTGTAACCTCCCCACTAGACCAGTCTAATATCGTATCAGGTGAAGCTAATTTTATTGATATAAGATCGAAGTCCTGAGGTCGAGCTCTCTTATCATGGTTATGTGTTTTATTTGTTGTTGTCATGATATGTTTTTAAGATTAATTATTTATCGTCTCTCTGTGTTAAGCCTGTGTTTTTCAATTCAACATTTAGCGAGAGAGCTCTAAGGTTATTAAGTAGTACATTAAATGATGCGGGAATGTTGGTGTGCCGTATACGCTCACCTTTCACAATTGCGTCAAATGCACTTGAACGACCTAATATGTCATCAGATTTGATGGTCAAAATTTCACGAAGCGTGTACGCGGCGCCGTATCCAAGAAGCGCCCAGACTTCCATCTCTCCAAATCTTTGTCCTCCATTCTGCGCTCTACCACCGAGTGGTTGTTGTGTAATTAGGGAATAAGGACCTATTGATCTTTGGTGGATTTTATCTTCAACCATATGGTGAAGCTTGAGTATGTACATATATCCAACTGAAACATTTTGATCAAACTTGCGCCCCGTTCTGCCGTCGTATAGAGGAACCTTTCCGTCTCTAGGAAATCCAGCTTTTTCTAATTCATCTGATATCTCTTTACCAGTTGCCCCTGCAAAAGGAGGTACGACAGCTTGATAGTTTAAGGTGTTAGCTGCTAAGCCAAGGTGTAATTCTAAAATCTGCCCCAAGTTCATTCGGCTTGGTACACCTAGCGGTGTCAAAATAATGTCCACGGGAGTTCCGTCTTCCATGTAAGGCATGTCTTCTTCAGGTAAAATGGTTGATATAACACCTTTATTTCCGTGCCTTCCAGCAAGCTTATCTCCCACGGAAACAGACCTAAGTTGAGCCACTTCAATGTATATCTTCTTTATTATTCCCGATTGTAAGTTGTCTCCAGTGTCTCTTGAGAAAACTTTTACACCAACCACCCGTCCCCTTTTACCGTTCTCCATTCTTAAAGAAGTATCCTTAACGTCTCGTGCTTTTTCGCCAAAAATAGACCTTAGAAGTCTTTCTTCTGGTGTAAGTTGTGTTTCTCCTTTTGGGGTAATTTTTCCAACAAGAATGTCTCCAGGTCGAACTTCTGCCCCAATCCGAACAATACCGTCTTCGTCTAGATTTTTTAGCTTACCTTCGCCAACGTTTGGAATATCGTGAGTTGTAACCTCCGGACCAAGTTTTGTGTCTCGAACATTCGCAACAAATTCCTCAACGTGTATAGAAGTAAATGTTGAGTTTTTTACAAGTCTCTCAGAAATAATAATGGCGTCTTCGTAGTTTTGTCCGTGCCATGTCATGAAAGCAACTTTTATATTCTGCCCTATTGCTATTTGTCCACCATCACTTGATGAAGTATCAGCAAGCAAGTCTCCTTTCTTAACCTTATCTCCTTCTTTTACAACAGGTCTGTTGTGTAGAGCGGTTGATGCATTACTCCTAGAGAAGTTTAGAAGTTTGTATGTATGGTCTTTACCTTTTGAGTCTTTAATTACTATTTTTTGAGCATCAGAATACTTAACAACACCAGAAACTTCTGAGTATATAAGCCTTCCTGTGTATTTTGCAGCATCTGTTTCTATACCCGTTGCAACAAGAGGGGCTTGTGGTTTGATACAAGGCATTGCTTGTCTTTGCATGTTTGATCCCATAAGTGCCCGAGCAGCGTCATCGTGGTTCAAGAAAGGAATCATTGAGGTAGCAACAGAAAACGCCTGATTTGTTGCAACATCAATATAATCTACTTCATTTTTGTCAAATATTTTTGGTTTTCCTTGATACCTTACTTCAACCCTATCAACTAATATTTTTCCGTTATCATCATAAGGTGTTGCGGCGTGAGCAATCTTCTTATCTTCTTCCTGGTATCCATTCATGTATACTATCTCATCTGTAATCTTTCCATTTTTTACTTTCGCATAAGGAGTTTCTATCATTCCAAAATTGTTTACTCTCGCATAAGTTGCAAGCCTCAAAACAAGACCAATATTAGGCCCCTCTGGTGTGTGTACCGGACAAACTCTTCCATAATGAGATGGGTGTACGTCTCGTACTTCATACCCAGCCCTTTCGCGAGTTAATCCACCCGGCCCAAGAGCAGAAAGCGTCCTCAAATGGACAAGTTCTGTCAGTATATTGTCCTGTGTCATATAATGAGACAGTTGGTTTGTTGCAAAAAACTCTTTGATAGAGGCCTGTAAAGGCCTAGGATTTATAAACTGAATAGGTAGAGTGGTTTCTGAGTCTATTGTTGACATTCTATCCTGAAGGTTTCTCTTCATTCTTGTCATACCAATCCTCATTTTTTGCTCTAAAATCTCACCCACAAACCTCACCCTTCTTGAGCCTAAATGATCAATGTCATCTGCTTCGGCACCTGGTGTGTTGTTGAGCTTTACTATGTTGTTAATAATTTTAACAATATCATCCAGAGTAACGGCCCTGTTTTCTAATGCTTTTTTATCTGTTCCTTTGTCAAATCTCTGGTTAAATCTAAATCTTCCAACTTCTGAAAGATCATATCTTTCCTCACTAAATAAAGAGTCTATATACTCTTTAGCATTTGCAGGAGACACAATGTCTCCTTCTCTTAGCTTTCTATAAACCTCAACGTATGATTCCTCAACCTTTTTGGCAGAGTCTTTTTCTATAGAGTTTTGTATGTACCTAAGAGATTCTGCATTTCCCTTAAACAGTTTCAAAATATCTTCATCTGTTGTTGCCCCAAAGACTCGAAGAAACGAGGATACTGGAAATTTTCTTTTTCTATCTATTCTTACGAATACTGTGTCGGTGTGATCCGTCTCGAATTCAACCCAAGCACCTCTTGCTGGAATAATTTTTGAACCAAATCTTTTTTTGCCCCTAACATCGTCTGAAGTAAACAGGACACCAAAAGAACGTATTAATTGTGGGACTATAACTCTTTCAATTCCATTTATTATAAATGTTCCGTGATTTGTCTGAACAGGAAAGTCAGCCATAAATATCTCCTGTTCTTTTTCTGTGCCAAGCTGTTTATTGATTAGTTTTACTTTAGCTCTAAGTGGTGCGTCGTAAGAGATTTGTTTTGTTTTGGCATAATACTCATCAAATTTTGGCTTACCAAGTTCTATTGATAAAAACTGAAATTCAAACTTCTTCTCCGAATAATCAAGGATTGGAGAAAATTCTTTGAAAAGATTAGCCAACCTATTCTCAACCAGGTCTGTATAAGACTCAATCTGGTTTTCTACAAAGTTAGGATAATCCGTCAAGGGTTTTTTATAACGCGCGAAATATTTTTGCTCTTTTTGTTTCATATAAATTTTGAGTAAAAAGGTTACACCAAAAAGGTATTCCTTTCTGTTTCGACTTATTAATGTATAGAGTTATCTATGTTTTTTTACTATCAAAATAAGATAGTGTTTTTACGTGTAATACAAACACACAAGAGAGAACCACGTATATCGTGGTTTACTATCGTCGGCGAAGAGCGCGCCCTTAACTCAATCTAGTCTTCAGTGGCACGAAGTTTATAGGAATCACGGTTCAAAGTCAAGGCTTTTTTGGTGAAAATAAGATAAATTGTGGAAAACCCATAAATAGCCTTAAAAACCATCTTTTAATTCTCACCCAGACAGGCAAAATCTGAACAAAATGCTTGTATTTAGCGTATATATGTATATACTTCATTTCCGGACACATTTTAGTGTCTATTTAAAAGAAGAAATCATATGTAACCCTCTTTGACCTGAACATCGTCTGAATACGGATGTCACAGAGACCATATATTTCATATTATATAATGACTGAAGAAACTACTGCCGTTTTAGGCAAGGAAAAGTCCTCAGACGAGGCAACGAGTTTAAAAACAAAGAAAAGCATAAAAAAGAACACATCGAGCGTGATGACTTCTTTTTTTGCTGAATCAAAAAACCCCCCAGCTATCGAAGATGTAGTTGAGGGGCCTGTTATTGCAATAGATAAGTCGAGTGTTTATATAGATCTTGCGCCACACGGCACAGGAATTATATATGGACGAGAGTTTATCAGCGCAAGAGATGTAATCAGAAACGTGAACATTGGAGATTCTATAGCCGCAAAGGTTGTAGATTCAGAAAATGAAGACGGATATATTGAGCTTTCTCTAAAAGAAGCAAGGCAAGCTATCATATGGGCCGAAGCTGATGCGGCAATAAAAAACGGTACAATCTTTGAGCTTACAGTAAAAGAGGCCAATAAAGGAGGACTTCTTATTGATTGGCAGGGTGTAAA
This sequence comes from Minisyncoccia bacterium, assembly GCA_041601015.1. Taxonomy (GTDB): domain Bacteria; phylum Patescibacteriota; class Minisyncoccia; order Phycocordibacterales; family PCTT01; genus 21-14-all-36-13. The sequence continues at coordinate 5,822 of JBFIIZ010000006.1, forward strand.
TGGATTTTTACCAGCATCACAACTAAAAAGCGAAAATTACCCTCGAGTAGAGGATGGAGACAAAGAAAAAATTCTTATGGCTCTTAAAGATCTTGTTGGGCAAAAGATGGCGGTATCTATAATTACTGCGGTTCCAAAAGAAGGGAAACTTATTTTCTCAGAAAAAAGTCCAGATAAGGCAGAGCAAAAAGAAATGGTATCTAAGTATAGTGTTGGCGATGACATCAAGGGTTCTATTACGGGAATTGTTGATTTTGGGGTGTTCATAAAAATAGAAGAAGGGCTAGAAGGTTTAGCCCACATATCAGAACTTGATTGGGGTCTGGTTGAGGATCCAAAGCAGTTATTTGCTGTAGGAGATAAAGTTAGCGCTAAAATTATTGAAATTAAAGACGGTAAAATATCTCTATCTATAAAAGCGCTCAAGGAAAATCCTTGGAAAGATGCCAAAGATAAGTACAAAAAAGGTCAAGAGGTTGAGGGTGTCATTATTAAATTCAATAAACATGGAGCACTTGCAAGCATAGAAGAGGGTGTAGCTGGCCTTGTTCACATAAGTGAATTTGGTGGCGACGACAAACTAAGAGAAGCTCTTGAACTTGGAAAAAGCTACAAATTTAAAATCTCATTGTTTGAGCCTGGTGATAGAAAGATGGCTTTATCTTTCCCTGGCGCACCAAACAAAAGCACTGAGGGAGTCAACGATGCAAATGAGGTTGAAGAAACTACAGAGACTGAAAAAGAATAAAAAAAAAAGACCGACGCAAGTCGGTCTTTTTAATTGATTCTCTAATTAAAACGATTCATGGCAATTTCCCTACCATCTTTTTGTATCATCTCTAGCGCTTCTTTTATTTGAGGAGTTAGAGTTTTAAGTTTTTCTATTTTCTTTTTTGGAAAATTTCCTAAAACAAATTTTTCAACATTCATTGGTTTCTTTTTCTTTCCCAAAAAAGTAGTTGGTGCAATTCCAATCCTTATTCGAACAAAATCTTTTGTCCCGAGGGCGGAAATAACAGATTTGATACCATTATGTCCCCCATCGCCGGAACCAAAAGATATCTTCCATTCACCAAAAGCCAGGTCAATATCATCGTGTATTATAATTATATTTTTTGGTGAAATTTGGTGTCTGTTTGAGCGACACACCACAGCATTCCCAGAAAGATTCATCATTGTAAGAGGCTTTAAATAGAGGGTCTCTATTAATTGCTGTGTTTGTGAATACAAAAGAGAGGTGTCTGTTTTTTTGTATAAAACATTACACGTTGTACACTTATTCCAATCATTCTCACCCGTCAAGTCGTCGAGTATGAAAAAACCCACATTGTGTCTTGTGTTCTTGTATTGGTCTCCTGGGTTTCCAAGTCCTACGATTAAAAACATATAAATGTAGTATGTGTGAATTTGCCCAGTCTCGCAAGTTGTTTCTTTTTGTGGTGCGATGCGGAGTTTTGTTTTGATAAAAACATTTTGTGTATTAAAATGTTTGCAATGAGTAGCTCCACAATACACAATGAAGGTGTACCAAAAAATAAAAAAAAACTTTTTATAAACGACACAATAAAAACACTACTAATTGCACTCATTGTCGTCATACCAATTAGGGTGTTTATTGCACAGCCATTCATTGTTAGCGGTTCTTCTATGGACCCAACCTTCACAAGCAGTGATTATTTGATTGTCGACCAACTCTCCTATCGACTTAATGAACCAAAAAGACTCGATGTAGTAATATTCAGATATCCAAAAGACCCAAAAAGGTTTTTTATTAAGAGAATTATCGGCCTGCCGGGAGAAAGCGTTACTGTAGAAGGTGGTTTGGTAATGATAGATTCACCTGAGATTGGTCAGTTTGAACTAGAAGAGCCCTATGTAGAAAAAACAAAAATAGACAGCTCTCACCTTGAGCTTGGAGAGGGTGAATATTTTGTAATGGGAGACAATAGGGCGTCAAGTTTGGATTCCAGAATATGGGGGGCTCTCGATAAAGATTTAATTTTAGGAAAAGCCTATTTAAGACTTTTCCCAATATCAAACATTGGATTAAATCCAGGAAGTGTATTTAGTGTTGAATAGATATGACAGCTTCTAAAAGAAACCTAAAAGACAAAAAGAATTATTCTTATTCCGGACCTTATAAGAAAGGGCTTCAGGTCGCTCAGTTTTATGGTTTTGACCTTGCTGGACCATTAAGAGGTATAAGTTCGATAAAACAAAACACAAAAAGAACACATTATCATAAAGAAAGATACACGGACCCCATACACAAAACGGCAATACACGCTCTTTTTGCAGAAAAATACTTACCTAAAAATTCAACAACAATGGTAAGTACCACTCACAATCCTACCCAAAAAAATAATGGCGGCATAAATCTATACATACTTGGTAGCAAAAAAAGCATTGGGGAAGCTTTGGTAATAAAAGCTGCAACCTCAGTGCTCCATGAATACGGACACAAAAATTTAATCGTTGATATAAACAGCCTTGGAGACATACTTACATACAAAAATTTTCTAAAAGATTTTTCCAGCCACTACAGAAAAAACATAGATGTAATCGGTGATTGTTGTAGGACACAAATGAAACAGGATCCTTCTCTTCTTTCTGGTTGTACTAAAGAAGAGTGTGCTTTCGTTAGAAACGAAGCCCCCCGTACGGTAAACTACTTAAGTGAAGGCGCTCGCGAGCACCTAAAGGGCGTCCTTGAGTATTTAGAAGCAGCTAAAATTGCATACAGAATAAACTGTGACCTAATAGGTGAAAGTTTGGAGTTCGGAACACAAACCGCCTTCACAATCTCAGAAGTAAAGCAGAAAAAAAATGGGGTAGAAAATAAAATAGTGGCAAGAGGTGAAAGATATACGAGGGCTCCGCTTAATGAACAAAACAGAAGAGTCTCCCCAACCGTTTGTGCGTCAATAGATGTGCCAAACGTTGGCAAAGAAGCTTATAAAATCATTAAAGACACAACCACCTTGGTACCCAATCTTTACTTAATACATCTTGGTGTAGAAGCAAAAAGAAAGAGTTTAGATTTAATAGAGACTCTAAGATCGAGAGATATACAAGTGGCTCAATCGCTTATACATGACGGACTTTCAAAACAAATTCAAAGAGCAGAAAACCTTCATGTTCCTTATACAATTATAATGGGGCTAAAAGAAGTAAAAGACCGCGCTGTAATAGTTAGAAACATGAATACTCGAGCCCAAGAAACGGTCCCCATATCAAGACTTCCTAGGTATATAAAATACATTCATAGGTTGTAATAAATTGCTCCATATAGTATTCTTTCTCCCATGGCAATAAATACGGAAATAAAGGCTAATAACAACGAATCAAGCGCCAGTGTAATAAGGCGTTTTTCTCGGCATGTTAAGTCATCTGGTGTAATAAAAAAATCAAAATCTCTAAGATACAGAACAAGAGAGCTGTCTAAGGCTATGCAGAAAAAACAAGCCCTAAGACTGAAAGGTAAGAAGGAGCAGATAGAGAAGATGATAAAGCTCGGAAAAATGAAAGACACAAGACGTGGTAATACAAAAAACTTTTCTAATGGAGGAAAGTAAAAAAGAAAATTTTAATATAACGAATAACACAAACGGCACCCCACCTATATCTGGAGTGCCTCTTTTAGATATAAAAAATAAAGTGCTTACAAATAAGTATGTGTTGAGTCTTGTGTTTGTAGACGATTCAAAGTCTCAAGAATTAAATAAAAAATATAGAAAAAAAGACAATCCGACAAATGTGCTGAGTTTTCCTCTTGATGAAAACGAAGGAGAAATTTTTATAAACCTTGATAGCGTACATGACGAACACAAGGACTTCGAAAGAACGCCAGAGAAATTCCTTGGATATCTTTTTATACACGCACTTTTCCATTTGAAAGGACTTGACCATGGTAGTAGAATGGAGAGTGAGGAACAAAAAATACGACAAGAATTTGAAATTTAGTTTAAGCTAATACTTTTCCTCTAACTTTCTACTCTTAACCAGAGAGCATTCTTGTGTTGTGACTTTCCTTTTATATTATGGCAAAAAATATTTCAGTAGGAATAGATATAGGGACTTACCAAATAAAGGTAGCTATATGTTCGCGCACTAAAGAAAACCCGCACCCTAAAATAATTGGTAAAGGGTATTCAGAATCAAGAGGTCTAAGATATGGTTACATTATAAATTCCACAGACGTAACCAAGAGTCTTAAGAAAGCCCTAGCTCAAGCAGAAAGCATGGCTGGTATACAAATCAAAGAAGCGTTTGTTTCTATAGGAGGAGTTAGCCTTGATTCTGTTCGCTCACGTGGTTCAACCATAATATCCAGAGGAGACAATGAAATAACCGAGCTTGATGTCGAAAAAGCAATAGAAGTAAGCGAGGAAACCGTACCAAAACAATCAATAATAAATAAAAAGGTTTTGATGACAGTTCCTCTTGCGTTTAGTATAGACGGGAGAGAAATACTCGGTAGGCCTGTTGGAATGAAAGGTATAAAATTTGAGGCGGAAGTGCTATCTATCATGTGTCTTGAGCAACACTTAAACGACCTTATACAAGCGGTTGAAGATGCTGGTATACAGGTACAGGATGTGGTTGCTTCACCTATAGCCGCTTCACTTGTAACACTTACAAACGCACAGAAAATAGCTGGGGTTGTCCTTGCGAACATTGGTTCTGAAACCGTGTCTATTGTTGTGTTTGAAAACAGTATTCCTATTTCACTAAAAGTGTTCCCTATTGGTTCAACCGCAATAACAAACGACATTGCGCTTGGTCTTAAAATACCGCTAGAAGAAGCTGAGCAAATAAAGCTCGGTGGCATAACAAGCACAGACGTGCCAAGAAAAAAATTAGATGAAATAGTTGTAGCAAGACTAACAGACATATTTGAACTGATTGAGTCACACCTTAAGGAGATTAACAAAAATGCAATGCTTCCAGCTGGAATAATAATAACTGGGGGTGGTTCAGGAATTACAACAATTGAGGATTTAGCAAAAGCAACTCTTAGACTACCGTCAAGAGTGGCAAAAGTGCAGTTTAATAATGGTAATTATGTACAAGATTCTTCTTGGGCGGTAGCTTACGGCCTTTGTATACTGGGTCTTTCAGCGGGGACTTATAATAGCGGAATTAATTTAGTAAAAAACACCAAAAAGGGCTTATATTCTTGGATAAAAAAACTTCTACCATAATGAGTTTTCCACAGATAACCAACCAATTTGAACCCCATGTCAAGTTCGTGGGGCTTTCTTTTTATGGTAATGTGCATTTACTTAAAAAGAGTATTTTGGGGGTTATTTAAAGGAAAATTCACTATTTTAAACAAAGTATTTAATCATAAACACACATTCTTATGTCTAGAAAAATTCAACCAGCAGTAGAAACATTCGCTCGAATAAAAGTCGTTGGGGTCGGCGGCTCTGGATGTAATGCTGTGAATCACATGGTTTCATCTAAAGTTCAAGGGGTTGAGTTTATCGCGGTAAACACAGACGCTCAAGATTTACACCATTCAAAAGCTAAGAAAAAAATCCATATAGGAAAAAACCTTACGAAAGGTCTCGGCACTGGGATGAATCCAGAACTCGGACAACGGGCTGTAGAAGAAACAAAAGAAGAAATACAAGGAGCACTAAAGGGTGCTGATATGGTCTTTGTTACTTGCGGAATGGGAGGAGGAACCGGAACCGGTGGCTCCCCCGTTGTTGCAAAAACAGCCAGAGAATCAGGGGCTTTAACTGTAGGAGTTGTTACAAAACCTTTTTATTTTGAAGGAACACAGAGAATGAGGGTGGCATCACAGGGACTAGAAGAACTCCAGAAAGAAGTAGATGCACTGATTGTTATACCCAACGACAGACTGTTACAAACTGTAAAAAAAGAAACAAGCGCTATTGAAGCCTTTGACATGTGTGATGAGGTTCTGAGAGAAGCCGTGGAAGGAATCTCAGACTTAATCACCACACCCGGACTTATAAACGTAGACTTTGCCGACATACGATCAGTAATGGAAAACGCAGGTTCTGCACTAATGGGAATAGGAAAAGCTTCGGGTGACAGTAGAGCTGTGGAAGCGGCGCGGCTTGCAATAAGCTCACCACTTCTTGATGTTTCTATAAACGGAGCAAAAGGAGTTCTGTTTGCAATAGCCGGAGGGGATGATCTAGGTATGCACGAAATTCAGGACGCAGCCAAAATAATTACGGAATCGATCGATCCAAATGCAAAAGTTATATTTGGTGCAATAAGAGATCAAAAACTTAAGAAAAATGAGGTTAAGGTAACAGTAATAGCATCAGGTTTCCCAGAAGGACAGATGTTGAGTCAAGACACAAGCAGTTCTTCCCTATTTGGCTTCGGAGTACCGGCCAAAGATGAACCAAGTGAAGAAGAGAAGAAAAAGCAAGAAATGTACGACGCTGTAGAAGAGGTTTCTAAAGGAAAAGTGGATAGAAAAGACAAGAAGAAAAAAGATGAGGAAGACAACAAAGACACTGATGGTCTAAAAGATGACGAGGACGATGATTGGGGTGCTGTACCAGCATTTCTAAGACGCTCAAAGCTTAAATAAAAGTGATTAATTTGTTATGTAAAAGTCCCCTCTTGGGGGCTTTTTTGTTCCTGTGTTATTATATTTTCTATGAAAGATTTAATTATTATAGGAGGAGGTCCTGCTGGATCTGCAGCTGCGGTATATGCCGCAAGAAAACTTCTAGACACAGTATTAATAGCGAAAGAATTCGGTGGACAAAGCGTTGTCTCTCCTGATATTCAAAACTGGATTGGTTTTCCTAACATCTCTGGGGCAGACTTGGCTAAGTCATTTAAAGAACACGTAGAAAAATACAAAGGAGACAAAGTGGCTGTAAAAGAAGGAGAAGCCGTAACTGAGGTTGAAAAAATAGACGGTGGTTTTAAGGTCACTACAGACAAAGAAACTTACGAAGCAAAGACTGTACTTATAACCACAGGCAGTGATAGAAGAAAACTCCCTGTAAAAGGTGCGGATGCACTAGAACACAAAGGACTTACATACTGTGCATCATGTGACGGACCTCTGTTTACTGGTCAAGATGTTGCTGTTGTGGGGGGCGGAAACGCTGCTTTTGAGACAGCTTCACAACTTTTGGCATATACCAAAAGCGTAACTCTGTTTAACAGAAGTGATCTTTTCAGAGCAGATGAAGTAACAGTAAAAAAAGTTTTGTCACACGAAAACATGACAGCATTGAAAAATGTAGAGATTCTTGAGGTCTTAGGTGACAAATTTGTTTCTGGAATCAAATACAAAGAAGCGGGGGTTGAAAAAGAATTGTCTGTAACGGGAATATTTGTAGAAATAGGGGCAATTCCAGTAACTGGTTTTGTAGAAGGTCTAGTAGATATGACAGAACATAAACAGATAATAGTAGACCCCAAGACCCAGCGAACGTCCGTGGAAGGCATCTGGGCAGCAGGAGACGCCACAGATGGTCTATATCATCAAAACAACATAGCAGCAGGCGATTCCGTGAAAGCACTCGAAGATTTATACCTATATCTACATGCTAAATAACACAAGCCCCTTCGGGGGCTTTTTTATTTAACATGAACATTACGAGTAATAAGTGTCATTAGAAGTGTCGCAAAGGCCGCAAATATAAAGGTTGCTGTTATACCAAATAAAGCGATTACAAATATAGAAGCTATGTACATAAAACACTGACCCAGAAGAAGTGAGGTTTCTTTTAGTACCGTAAATTCGTCTATAAAATGCCCATTATCAGAGGCGTGATCATACGCAGTAGTGTCAAAAGGAAGCTTATTTACCACCTTCCCTAAACTATGATATGTGTCTACCATAAATATCCCAAAAGTAGTCTCCACAAAAATCTTAAGAATCCAACCCGTTGTATATAGGATAGCTCCAAACTTCAAAACAACCTTTCTTCCCCACTTATCTATTAGACCCCCTGTCACAAAACCTAGAACAATAAGAGCGATAACTGTCACAGAAGCAACCAAGCCAACTGAGAAATAATTGCCTTTCAGTAATATAAAAATAAAAATTGGCCAGACAACCTTACCTACTGCGGCCTGCATACCATTACCAAACTCTGATATCACAATAGGTCTATTTGCCTTGGAAAGTATTTCACCAAGAAGATGTACCGCTTTCCATTCGTACACTTCTTTTGTTTCTTTTATATAAAACAAAGGGACAATAGAAACAAGGATCACAACCGCAGAACTTAGGAATAATGTCTCATAGTCACTCACAGTAAGAATAAATCCACCAATAAGTGGCATTAGAGCAAGGATGAATTGGGACATATTAGACAAAACTGCAAACTGCTTTCCCCTCATTTTCTTATCGGTAAAAGCCGCAAACTCTACATGATATGGAACCCAATAAAGCATCTTGAACAAAATAAAAGCAAAGAAAAATATGGCTAAGTAGAACTCGGGGTCTCCTTCCCATAAATAACGAGCAATAACTGACGCAGTAGAGAAAAACACAGCAAACACCATCATCTTTTTCATA
>JBFIIZ010000007.1:0-14240 GCA_041601015.1 Minisyncoccia bacterium
GAACGCCTCCGGCGTCTCCGAGAATCACTGCTTACCGCTAGAGACAATGATATCTACAAAGCTTGTGGTAGCGAAATGATCAATATCGCTAACGCAAACCTTAGTGGTGGAAATCATGTCTTCCGAACGGCTTGTGTCGATGGTGGAATCAAGTTCTACGTCGACTCAGATTTTGGAAATCCGATTTTTGTCCGTCTCGATCCCATCCCCCTCGAATAACTTGTGTGCAAAGCTCGGATTTGCACACCTCGCCTCGCTGGCGTTACAACCAGCGAGGCTTTTTCTTTTCCAAACATAACCTGTTGTGCAAAGTCGAGCTTTGCACAGGGTTTGCGAACGGTTTTTCTAATCGCGGATTTCGGGAGATAGTTGGCGGTTTACCATTATGAAAGTAGTTCTTCTTGCAAGACCTTTCAACCTAATTGCACCCACGTATGTACAGGCGCTACGAAGCCCTCCGAGTATTTCATCTACTGTATTTTGAACCTTGCCTCTATATTTAATAAGTATTCTCTTTCCCTCTGAGGCCTTATATTTTGCTTTTCCTCCATTATGTTTTTCCATTGCTTCTCTTGAGCTTGAGCCGTAGTGTTCTATATATTTAATACCGTCTTCTTCGATGACAGGAAATTCTGATTCATCGTGCCCCGCAAACATACCACCCATCATTACAAAATCAGCTCCAGCACCAAATGCTTTAGCTACATCACCAGGTGTTCTACAACCACCATCGGCACATACAAGACCCTTTAAGCCATGCGCTGCGTCTGAGCACTCTATTACAGCAGAAAGTTGAGGATAACCAACCCCAGCAACAATTCGTGTAGTACAGACTGTTCCGGGACCAATTCCTACTTTTACTATATCAGCTCCAGCCAAAATTAACTCTTCTGTCATCTCACCGGTTACTACATTTCCAGCCATTATTACAGAGTCTGGATATTTTTTTCGTATTTTTTTTACAAACTTAACAAAACTTTCCGTGTAGCCATTTGCTACATCTATACAGATAAATCTAGGTTTTTTTATTTTTGATATTTTTTCTAGCTTCTTCTCATCGGCTTCTGTTATACCAATGGTTACAAAAGTAAAATCTGGAATTATGTTCTTGTAATCCTTAACTTCGTGATATTTGTGAAGTGCCGTCATTAATTTATTCTTAGCTAGAGCCTTCATCATAGAAAAGGTTGCCACACCGTCCATATTGGCAGCAATTAAAGGTACCCCTGTCCAGGTACCTTTAGCGTGAGGAAATTTGTATTTTCTTTTTAAATCTACCTCTTTTCGGCTCTTAAGAGTGCTCCTTTTGGGTCGTATAAGCACGTCCGCGTAATCTAACTTTAAATCTGTATCTAATCGCATAATATTTATATTGCGTAGAACAGTATACCAGAGGAATTATAAAATTGACAAAATCTAATTTGATTATATAGTGACCAAGTATAGTACTTGCACCATTAGACCATTTGGAGGAAGATATGACTGAAGAAAGAATGGCTCAAATTGCACTTGCGTTGCTTCGAGACAAGCGTGACCAACTCGGTCATCTGCCTGGCGAGCTCACAATGCTCGTAAATCCAATGCATCGCATCAACGAAGCAAATCCCGGCCTTAACGTTACCAAGGAGGACGTTGTTGATTTTATCAGCTCCCTCGTCCAGGAAGGAATAGAGAAAGGCAACCGATAGTTTGTTTCTAGCAAACTAAAAGCCCCCGTTACGTGAAGTTTCGGGGGCTTTTTAATTTTTACTTACAGTTTTATCCTTCTGTCTCTTCTTCCATTGCGTCCCCTGCCTCCATTTCATCCTCTGTTGTTTCTATAATCTCAATATCTGCATCTGCTCGTAATTCTGCAATAAAGGCATTTACAAGAGCTTGTTCTTTATCTGCTCTAATTTGCTGTTCTACCTGATCCCTAACATCTTCTAGGGGTGGAACCTCCTGTTGCTGTGCTGTTGTGGCTTGTTCATACAAGGCTACAATCTCTTCTTCTGTTACCTCAACTGAAGATGAGTCAATATTACTTCTTAAGTACTTCTGTATAGTCAGCTGATTTGTTATGTTACTCAAGAATTGCTCCATTGTAAGGTTGTTGTTTGCAAGCTGAGTGCTCAAAGCTTCCTCTCCTCCAAGTTGAGTTGTTACAGAAGCGACTTCCGCATCAACTTCTTCTTGTGTGGCGCTCAAACCAGACGCTTTTATACCTTGCTCAACCAACTTTGTGTTAATTAAATCATCCAAAACCTGTGTGTTTAGTTGTGCCAAAAATTCGGCACTTGTCGTATCAACACCCTGTGACTGAAGCGAAGCAAGAGCGGATGCAAATTGTGTATTGAAATCTGATTTCAGTATTCCCTCACCATTTACCATTGCAACAAAATCATTAGTTTCCTCCATTGTTGTTGAACCCTCAGAGCCTGTTAGTGCATCGATTGCAAAGTATCCTCCAACCAACACCACAACAAGGGCCACCAATATTAGTATTATGTTCTTTTTGTTCATGTTTTTACTATTTAATAATTATAATTATAATCCTGTATTACGGCTTATTATATACCAGAATGCAAGAAAATGGCTACATGTGGACAAACTAGAACACTATTTTACTAAAAATCTAGACCACGAAACAAAAATTACCCTCTAGAAGGGTTAATCCTAAACAAATAAATGCTTTTTTTATTAAATCCTGTGGTAGTATAACGACGGTAAAGAAACTTAAAATAGTAGGTGTACTAATGAACAAAACCTTTTTCATGTGCTTTTTTTTCAGCCTATTTCTTGTAACAGGGTTTAGGACTCAAACGGCGGTCGCTCAGTCTAACCCACAAAGACTAGGTATGGAAGACAAAGCTGAATACAGCAGTTTTGTGGGAAAATGGCAATTGGATCCAGAGAAAGTCCAAGATTCCAGAATTTCCAGATTTCCACTGTTTACACAAAACACTTCGCTCACCGTTTTGGATGAGTCGAGAGTATATGTAGTTACAAACACTGATACACTGAGATTTGGTTATAATTTAATTTCAGAAACCAAATTTAGAGTTAGAGGTAGTGGTGTAGACGAATACCTTGATTATCGATTCACAGACGAAAGTAAATTTGTGATTTCCTACGGCGGTGTTGATTACGCATACCTCCTTCGTATCAAAACAGAAGATTAGACCCAATCGCCCCAGACGGTCAAGCCGGACTCGCAGAGTCCGGCTTTTTTCTTTCAAACAAAAAAACCGCCGAGATTTTCTGGTGGTTTGGGTGCGATTGGCATCCACTTTCCAGATTCTCGGCGGAGTCCGCTGAATAAGAGTCTTGCGCCCGTGACTTTAAGCGTTCGTCTCTCAAACATCAACGTAGAGCGGTTATCCTCATGGTCAGTTGCTCTTACCTCCTGACTCGGATTTCATAGTCTAAAATCTATTTTACACTACTATTCCAAAATTTATAGTGCCCCGCTTATCGGCAAGAAAAAACCCGGCTAAAAGCCGGATTTTTGTGTGTTATGCGTTTGTATTACCTTCCTCTTCATCCTTTTTCTCTGTGAATTCTGCGTCTTTGACATTACCTTCACCACCTGCATTTGGCGCATCAGTTCCTGCTTCAGTTGCACCCGCCTGTGTTGCACCAGATTGTTCTTGAGTAGCTTTTGCCATAATCTCTCCTATCTTTTGTACTTCTGTTGATAGCTCTGATGTAGCTGTCTTTATAGCCTCAACATCAGTTCCCTCTTTAGCTTTCTTCAAAGCATCAATCTTTCCCTGAATACCTGTCTTTGTCGCTTCATCCACCTTATCTCCATGATCAGTCAAAGCTTTTTCTGATGTGTATATAAGCTGGTCTGCAATATTGACTGCTTCAGCACTTTCTTTCTTTTTCTTGTCTTCCTCTTCATGAGCGGCTGCATCAGTCTTCATCTTTTCAATATCTTCATCTGTAAGACCTGAAGAAGCCTCTATCTTTATACTCTGTTCTTTACCAGTTGCTTTATCTTTAGCCTTCACACTAAGAATACCGTTGGCGTCTATATCAAAAGAAACCTCAATCTGAGGAACGCCTCGAGGAGATGGTGCGATGCCGTCCAAAACAAATCGTCCAAGGCTTTTATTATCATGCGCCATAGCTCTCTCACCTTGAACAACATGAATCTCTACAGATGGCTGATTGTCAGCTGCTGTGGAGAAAACTTGTGATTTTGTGGTTGGTATTGTTGTGTTTTTTTCAATTAATTTTGTTGCCACATGTCCCATTGTCTCAATACCCAGTGACAAAGGAGTCACGTCCAGAAGAAGAACATCCTTAACGTCACCTTGGAAAATACCAGCTTGCACAGCAGCACCAAGTGCCACAACCTCATCTGGATTAATAGAACGGTTTGGGTCTTTACCAAACATTTCCTTCACCTTTTCTATAATCATAGGCATTCGAGTCTGTCCTCCTACGAGAATCACCTCGTCAATATCAGCAATTTCAAATGGAGAATCTGCTACAACATTTTTTGTGATATCAAGAGAACGATTTACATACTCTGAAGCGAGTTCCTCTAATTTTGCCCGTGACAACTTCAGTAATAAGTGTTTTGGTCCGTCTGTTCCTGATGTAATAAATGGAATATTTATTTCAGACTCCACAGCAGAAGATAGCTCTATTTTTGCTTTTTCTGCCGCCTCATCGAGTCTTTGTAGAGCCAAAGGATCTTTAGATACATCAATACCACTCTCTTTTTTAAATTCTTCCGCTATCCAAGTGATTATCTTTTGATCAATATCTTTTCCTCCCATATGAGAATCACCTCCTGTAGACTTCACCTCAATACTTTGCTCACCATCATCTCCTGACACCTCGAGCACAGAAACGTCAAATGTTCCTCCACCAAAGTCAAAAACGACGATTTGTTCATCTTTCTTTTTATTGAATCCATATGCAAGAGCAGCTGCTGTAGGTTCGTTTATTATTCTCTTTACTTCAAGGCCTGCAATCTTCCCTGCATCTTTTGTTGCTTTTCTTTGTGCGTCATTAAAGTAAGCAGGAACTGTGATAACAGCCTCGGTTATCTTCTCCCCTGTTTTTGCTTCTGCATCAGCCTTAATCTTTTGAATTATCATTGCTGATATTTCTTCTGGTCTATGTTTTTTATCCCCTAATGTTACAAGCACTCCACCATCAGCTCCTTTTGTCATTTCGTAAGGTGTAATATCTAAATCTTTTTTAACAACATCGTCGTCAAAAGAGTGCCCAACAAAGCGCTTAATTCCAAATACTGTATTTTGTGGATTTGTTACAGCTTGTCTTTTTGCAAGAAGTCCCACAAGTCGCTCACCTGTCTTTGAGACAGCTACAATAGAAGGTGTAGTACGCGCACCTTCTGCATTTTCTAATATCTTTGGCTCACCACCCTCCATTACCGCAAATGCGGAGTTGGTTGTACCTAAGTCTATTCCTAGTATTTTACTCATATTATTATTTTTATATAACTTCTAATCCTCTGTTTTCAAATATTATTGAAAACACAGTATTACAAACTATATATTTTGCTATTTATAGACCGTAACTCGTGCGGGTCTAATGACACCGTCCTTAGATTTATAACCCTTTTGAATAGTACGCGCTATTATACCACTCATATTTTTTTCTTCGCCACCAACTACTTCTTCCGAAGATACATGAAGCATCGGGTCAAACATTTCACCGTCTGTCTTAATTTCCTCCACACCATGGTCACGTAAAATACCAAGTAATTGATTGTAAATGTGCTCCACACCCATTCGCCAGTTTTTATCAACTGCTTCCCATGATTCTTTATTTGAAAAAGCCATGTCAAAACTATCAAGTACAGGCAGAATTTCATTGGCCATATTTTCATTAGCCATAGAAACAATACGCTTTCTTTGTTCCTCAAACTCCTTTTTAGCATTTACCAGATCAGCTTTTGCCCTTTGCCAACCGTCTAGATACTCCTGCTTCTCCGCAATTGCCTTTTTTAGTTTGTCTTTGAGCTTCTTATCAGATGGGCTAGAAAAACCAGATACTTCTGTAGCTTCTGGTTCTATTGTTATATCCTCTATTTTTTGTTCGTCTTTCTTACTCATTTGACACTTCCTCTAAGCGGTGTTATTTTACACTAAATTGTACACAAGGCAAGGAGAAAAACATGACAAAGAGTATTGGATTCTTGACCACTCTGCTTCTACTAACGATAGCGCTCTCTGTTTGGATAATATGGCTGTTTTCGCTCAATATATACGATTGGGCCTTCTGGATATTTGCCAGTATACCAACAATAATGACTTTGGTTTATCTCAATTTTTTGATGAGCTCATCCAAGTATCCTGAGGAGGTCTCTGAACAAGATAATCCTGAGGAAGAAACAAAGGAAGACCCAGAGAACAACGAGCCACGCTGGGAAGGAAGCTACTTCAACGCAGGCTATCAAGTTTAATCTACACCGATCTGGTAATGAACCCACAGGGGGGAGTCGTTCACCGCGACTCGCCCTTTTTCTTTCCCAAACAAAAACTGTTAAGTGCCGAGTACTTAACAGTTTGTTTTTGTAAGATTAAATTTATGTATGCTTACTATCGTTTGCTCCATGCTGGTCGCTTTCGAGCTTTCTTCAAACCTGGTTTCTTTCGCTCCTTAGCTCGTGGATCTCTTTTTAGAAAACCAACTTTTTTCAATGGCTTTCGTGTCTCCTCATTAAATTTCACAAGTGCTCTGGAAATACCGTGTCGTACCGCTTCAGCTTGTGCTGATTTACCTCCACCGCTCACCTTCACTGAAACTTTAAATTTAGAAGCAACCCCAGAGGTGTTTATGGCTTCACTTGTTTTTAACCTTAAAATAGCTGTTGGAAAGTATTCTTCAAAATCTTTTTCATTCACAACAATAACATTCTTGGTTCCACCTTCAAAAATACGAACTCTGGCTGTTGCAGACTTCCTCCTACCCACAGCTTCATAATATAAATCTTTTTTCTTTGTTGTTTTCTTGGTTGCAGTTGCCATATATCTAGCTTATTGAAAGTCTTTTCATTAGTAATGGTCGAAGTTTATTACTAGGAAGCATTCCAAACACAGCTCTTCTTAGAACCTCTTCGTGTCCTTTTTTCTCTATCACCTGTTCTAAGGTAGCTGACTTTTGTCCTCCTGGATACCCTGAATATGTAAGATATTTTTTCTCTTTCAGTTTTTTGGCTGGAATATCCATTTCAGATACATTTTCTACAACCACCGCAACATCAGCAACCGTGTGCCTTGCGTACTCTGTAGAATCTTTACCCATCAAAAGCACGGCCACTTCTGTAGCCAACCTTCCTATCTTTTTTCCTTTTGCATCTATCTTGTGTTCCATGGTGTTTATTTTACAAACTCTATTATTGCCATTGGGCTAGCGTCTCCACCTCTTTGTCCAATTTTTGTAATTCTTGTATACCCACCAGATCTTTCTTTATACTTTGGTGCAACCTCCTCAATAAGTCTTTTAACCAAAATTTTGTTACCACCAAGCCTGGCTGAAAGAAGCCTTCTTGAAAACACTGAGTCTGTTTTACCTCTAGTTACCAACTTTTCTACATAAGGGCGAAGCTCTCTTGCTTTTGCGTCTGTTGTTTCTATTTTCCCGTGTTCAATCAAAGAAAGAGCCAAAGAACGCAAAAGTGCAGTTCTTTGTTTTTTTACTCTACCCAGTTTTCTTTGTTTAACTCCGTGTTTCATACTTTTGATTAATCCTTAAGTTCTATACCATTAGCCTTCATCAAATCTTCTAGTTCTTCTAGTCCTTTTTTACCAAGACCATCGAGTGACAATATATCTTCTTTTTTCTTTCTTACAAGCCCCCCTACCGTCCTAATGTTTGCATTCACAAGAGCGTTCTCCGTTCTAGTAGATAGTCCAAGCGAGTCTATTCTTGTTTTTAAGAATTCTGTGTCAATTTCTTGCCTAATTGTGTCTTCTTTGTCGTCCTCTATAACTTCTTCGATTTCTTCTTGAAAACCAACAATAGCCTTAAGTTGGTCGATCATTATTCTAATGGAATGGTCCACAACATCACGTGGTTCTATTGTTCCATCTGTTTCTATAAACATTCTTAGTCTGTTGAAATCAGTTCTATCACCAACACGCATGTTTTCTACTTCGTAGTTAACTCTCCTTATTGGTGAAAAAATTGCATCGAGTGAGATACTTCCTATTTCTACTCTATCTTTTTGTAAAACCTCCTTAGAAACGTATCCTAATCCACGTTGAGCAAAAATCTCTATTTCAAGAGTCTTTTTTCCTGTAACGTGAGCAATAACAAGTTCTGGATTAAGTATTTCTACTTGACCAGGGGTCACAATGTCGCCAGCAGTTACCTCACCAGGTCCTTTAAAATTAAGATTTAGAACCTGAGGCTCGTCGGAGTTTAGTTTTAATCTAACTTTTTTTAGATTTAGAAGAATAGTAATAACATCCTCCTGCACTCCTTCTATTGTTGAAAATTCATGGCTAATGCCATCTATTTTAATGGACGTAATTGCCGCTCCTGGAAGAGAAGAAAGAATAATCCTTCTTAGGGAGTTTCCAAGAGTGTGTCCATATCCCGGATACAAACCATCAATCTCAAAAGATGCTGAGAAGCCTTCTTCTTTTACAATTTTTGGTTTTGATGGTAGCACTATTTGATAATCCATATGATTTTGCAATATTTATAAAATCGAGTAATTTAGCGGCAAACTATACATTATTTTTTATAAAAAAGCAAGTAGTAAGAGGTCTAGAGACCGCCATTTCTAGTCTTATTACTACCGACTATAAAATTCAATTACTGATGTTAAATCAAAAACGTTTTCTGACGAATCAAACACTGGAACTTTCCCGACCTTACTTTGTTGCTTTTTAGCATCAAATTTTATCCATTTTGGAACAGCTGTTTTCTCCGACTCTCTTAAAATCTCAAACACAGGCTTGTTTTTACTTCCCTCTCTAACAGCAACTTCATCTCCTTCTTTTACTTCGTGTGAAGGAACATTAAGCCTTCTGCCATTTACTGTTATGTGTCCATGTGTCACAAGCTGTCGGGCCATTTGTCTTGTTTTAGCCAAACCTGATCGATAAACAACATTATCAAGTCTAGACTCAAGTCTTTTATACAAAGAATCAATAGGAGTTCCCTTCATTGAAACAGCCTCTTTTACATATTTTGAAAATTGTCTCTCAGAAATACCGTATGTATATCGTGCTTTTTGTTTTTCTAGCAACTGAAGTGCAAAGTTGCTTCGAGCTCGCGGCCTTCTTCCTCTTTTTTTAAAGCCTTTCGCTTCACGTTGTGCATACTTCTCAGTTTGAGTTTTCTCAAATATAGGTGCACCAAGTCGTCTCGCTATTTTGTATTTAGGTCCAATCTTCATAATATAATATTAAACTCTTCGTGGCTTAGGTGGTCTTGGTCCATTGTGTGGCACGGGTGTTACATCCTTGATCATGGAAAGACTTATTCCCTTTGATGTAAAAGCCCGCAGAGCAGACTCTCTTCCCGCTCCCACGCCCTTTATAACAGCGTCAACGCTTTTAACTCCAACCATCTTAGCTTTGTCTCCAATCAACTCTCCAACCTTAGCAGCCGCAAAGGGTGTTCCTTTCTTTGCTCCCTTGAAGCCAAGTGCTCCACATGAAGACCACGCAACCAAATTTCCTTTGGTGTCCGCCAAAGAAACCCTTGTGTTGTTATAGGTAGACTGCACATACAGTGTTCCTTCCAACATTTTCTTTCTTGGGAGCTTGGAAAGAGCTCTGGCTTTCAAGCCTTGATCTACACTTCCTCCACCTTTTTTTGCAATTCGTTTTTTTCCCATGATTATTTCTTATCTACCTTACGTCTTCCAGACCCCATCGTTTTTCTACCAGCGTACGGACGAGCTGTTCTGGAGTTTGATTTGGTTCTTTGTCCTTTTACTGGAAGGTTTTTCATATGACGAGAACCTTTGTATGTCTTAATATCTTTTAATCTCTTTATATTTGAAGAAATCTCTCTTTTTAGGTCTCCCTCTGTTACATATGCTTCAATTGCTTCTCGTATTTTCTTTTCATCAGCTTCAGTTAATTCTTTTGGTTTTTTACCATTGTCTATTCCAACACTATTTAGAATTTTTTTCGCTCTTTCACGCCCAATGCCAAATAGAGTCGTTAGACCAATCTCAAGTCGCTTATTATCTGGTATTGTGATTCCACTGATTCTCATGTGTATATATTTAAAATTTTACCCCTGCCTTTGTTTATGCCTAGGATTAGCTTTGCATACAACATATATACGACCCTTTCGTCGTACTAATTGACATCTGTTACATCTTTTTTTAACGGAAGATTTTACGTGCATAAAAAATTACTGCCCTCTTTTGATAATGCGACCTTTACCACCGTATGGGTCAACTTCAAAAGTCACCTTATCTCCAATAAGCACTCTGATTCTAAATTTTCTCATTTTACCTGATAGATAAGTAAGCCGTTCGCTACCATCATCAAGTTTTACCTTAAACATAGTATTAGGCAAGGCCTCAACGACCATGCCCGTCATTGTCTCAGGTTTTTCTTTGTTATTACTATTCATTCTCTGAGTGCTCGAGTATAGTATCAAAAGTGTCTATTTTTTGCAACCCAAAATATGGCTTAAAATAGATACTTTTAATCCTGCTTCGCAGACACTATTTTTATCTTTTTTTCCGTATCTGGAAACACTCGTTTCCAAAACGGCCTCATTATTATCTGTGCCTCTATTATACTAGGATATTCTGCCAAAACCCAGTCAACATCTCTTTTTCTTCTACCTACCAAATCTGTTTTCAGCGCGTCTGCGTCATACTGCCAAACAAGTTTTGTACTTCCCTTTAGAGAAAAATCAATTTCTTGTGCATTTTTGAGGTCTAATGTGTCTTTTTCTACCAAAACAAACACAAGCCCATCAAGATTCTCGCCTTCTACCTCCAAACCATCATACCCATCAATTTCACCTCTTGCTATATGTTCTGAAAGTTTCTTTTTATTAAATATCACCGCGCTTATCTCTCCTCGCAAAGAAACAGAAACTTGATCTCCTTCTTTCTGATCTGGCAGTGTTTCAAAATCAAACACAATGGCATCATCGTATAGAACAAAATCTGAAGGAACCTGCGCTCTTAGTTCTTCTAGAAGCATTTCCCTCAACTCTGTTTGCATACTTCCAACTGAATCATTCCTGTCTGAGTCAGCAACAGTTTTTACTATTCCTGAAAAACCTCCAGTCATTGCTGTTTTGCTTCTCGCATAAAAACCATCATATTGTGGCGCACCTTTAAAACCCGGAACCGTGAAATCTGTCATGCCAATGTTATACCCTTCTCCTGCTTCATCAGCATAAACCTTTACCTCGATACTTCCTGGGGTTTTTTTACCAGAAGAATCCTTTGTTTGCCCAGGCACAACTATTGGGTCTTTTATTCTATAAACTAAACCATCAGGATTTTCAAACCGAGTTTTTGCTATTAGTTTTTGATCTTGAGTGTTGTAATCGTTATACACAATTATTGTTCCAGAAGCTTTTTCTTCTCTAAATTCTTCTCCTATAGATGCCACCTTTCTTGAAACATCTCTTGTAACTGTCATTATTTCATAAGCTAAGGTTGAAGCGTCGGCGTCTTTTTCAGCCCTAAGGTTTGTGTCAAAAGTTACATTTTGAGTTTTAGGTGTTATAACAACTTTTGTTCCAGAAAACAAAATTGTAAAAGTAAAAAACAAAAATATAATTGCAACAACGGCAATGAACCAGATACCAAAAGACGAAGAACCTCTACTTTGATAGTCTCTGGAAGTTTCCCCAACAGAAACAGCTGCGTCAGGACGACGCCTCCTTCTTTTTGACTCCCTGTTAATAGAAACGCTACGAATGGATCTTTTTCCTGGGTTTACGATGTCTTGAATTCTTCTCATAAAATAAAGCTTTATTTAGGTTTAAATACGATAATAATATTACACCCTACTATCTATATAGCAAATTGCAAAATACCAAATTAGTCGTGTAATTCATGGGCCGTGTTAAAAAATATCGCTTCAATCGCTAAAAATGGGTCTTTAGATACGTCCTTAGAGTAAATAATATACTTATCAAAAAAAGAACGATCTATCCCGCTTGCAACAAAGGGGTTTTCTGGGGAAATATATCTAGCGACACTATCTGTTTCCAAAAAATATTTAAAGACAGGTATTACATTTTCGTCAGAAAGAAAGAATATTTGCTCTGGAATCGCATAATCTTTTGAAAAATCTTTTAGAGCAAGTCTCACATCATTATTCCACCTCTCTTTTAAGTCTGATATTGTCTTTTTTGTTTTACCCAAAACAACAACACCCTCAGAAGCACCTGCGCCGTGAATTATTATCCTAGAAATTGCTTCTTCTTTTGTTGTGTTTAGTGACTTCGCTAAATCACGGGCTAATTTATGTTTACCAAAAGGAAATGTTGTCGACTCAACCAGAACATTGTCTTTTACTAAAATCACATCAGTAACCTCCCCTGAAATATCTAACAATATAAAGTCTTTGTTATCTTTAAAAATACTTCTCAATACAGAAAAAGAAACTAAACCAAAAGAGTGCATGTGCAAATTGTCCGAGTGAAATACGCTACTTATAGCATCAAAAGCTGTTTTAGCAGCAACGTCTGGAATCATGCTCATAAAAATAGACATTTCTATTTCTTTTGCTGTTTTGCCTTCTGGTTTTGTTGTTTCGTATCCATTTAATTTTACTTGAACAACACTGTGCTCCAGGATGTGTAGTTCTTCTTTTTTAGATTTAGCGTATTTACCAGACCTTGTGTTTAAAAAATCATCCTCCTCTTTTTTTGTTTGTTCCTTAATTAGAGCAGATGTAATAGTTTTAGGTTTATTGAACCTAGAGGTAACTACTTTTGTTTGAGACAGGTACCAAGGAGCAGAAAAAGTGCAATAAATGTTTTGTATTTTTTTGGGAAATAGACCTCGTTTTTTTATCTGAGTTAAGCCTTTCTTTTGAATATCAAGTGAAACTTCTTTGAGAATCTTTTCCATACTGAGAAGAAGCCTTTTTGAATTCACATTTTTGCCTAAATTTATATCTTTTCTAGATGTATATAAAATTTCAGGCTTACCGGGATAAATAAGCTTCACTAAAGCGCCACCAATACTAGCGCTTCCAATATCAAAAATGATCGCCACTTCTTGGACCTGTTTGTGCAGGCGGGCGTTTTTATTTTTCCTTCCAAGGCTAAGTGCCATAATATTATTATATAAAGAAAACCCCCTCTTAACGAGGAGGTTTTACACAAAAGAAAAATAACCCGTTTAAGGGGTTTTTTATTCTTTACTCAAACTGTTAAGTACCGAGTACTTAACAGTTGTTTATTACTTCAGAACCGCTTTTATACGCCGAACACCAACAGACACTGATTCTTCTTTCTTGATTCTGAAGCTACCAAGTATTCCTGTATTTTCAACATGTGGCCCTCCACAAATCTCCATACTTACCACACCATCCCCTTCTCCTACTTGATACACCTTAACTTTGTCACCGTATTTATCATCAAAAATCCCTATAGCACCTTTTTCTTTTGCCTCATCTACTGACATTTCAGAAAATGAAACAGGAAGTTCTTTTGAAATAACGTCATTAACCCATTCTTCAATTTCTTTCTTTTGTTGGTCTGTGAGTTTTTCTGGGTTTAAAAAATCTAAACGCAACCTTTCTTCGTTTATATTACTACCTCTTTGCTCTACATGATTACCTAAAACTTTTCTAAGTGCCGCCAAAAGTAAGTGTGTAGCCGTATGATATTTAAGTGACATTTCTGAATGATCAGCAAGTCCGCCTTTAAACATTCCAGATGAAGCTGTTTTTGAAACTTCTTGGTGTTTTTCCATTTCATCATGAAATTCATCCACATTTACGTCTATTCCGCCCTCCTTTGCCAACTCTTGTGTTAATTCAAGAGGAAACCCATAAGTAGAGAACAGAACAAACGCCTCCTTACCATCAACTCCATCTTTTTTCATTTTCTCAAACTCTCGAAGACCTTTCTCTATTGTTAAACTAAATTTATTAAGCTCTTCCTCTATCGTATTCTTTATGTTTTCTTGCTCAGATATAAGATTTCCATAGACCTCCCCATATTTCTGCACTACGACATCCACAAGCTTTTGGACATTTTTTATTTCTCTATCCGTTGTTCTTACAACAGAGCGTCTAAGTAATCTTCTTAGAACATAC
>JBFIIZ010000008.1:0-14083 GCA_041601015.1 Minisyncoccia bacterium
GGGTTCGATTCCCTCCGATGGCTCCAAGAAAAAATACCCGTTTTGTGCGGGTATTTTTTTGTATTTAGGGCTTATATTCGTTAGAATAGAGCCTATGCAGGGAAAAGAGACAGAAGCAAAAGAGGGGCATTATCACCCTATTACTATAGCTATCCGTAAGATAAATGAGATTTTCTCTGGTATGGGTTTTGATATTGCGACAGGTCCCCAAATAGAGACTGAATACTACAACTTTGATGCGCTAAATATTCCAGAAAATCACCCCGCACGCGATATGTGGGACACTTTTTGGCTAAAAGAGAATAATTTAGGACAGTTACTTCGCACTCATACGTCTCCTGTGCAAATTAGATATATGGAAGAAAATAAGCCTCCTTTAGCTATTATTGTTCCTGGAAAGACATTTCGTTATGAAGCCACAGACGCGACTCATGAAGCTCAGTTTTTCCAACTCGAAGGCTTAATGATTGGCGAGAACGTAACACTAGCAACTATGCGAGGTGTATTGAAGGAATTTTTGTCTGAGTTTTTTGCAAATGAAAAAGGAGATGACATGGACATGCGAATGCGTCCGGGGTATTTCCCTTTTGTGGAGCCGGGAGTTGAGATAGATATGAGAAGACCAGAAGGGCAAAAAGGTTCAGGTAAAGGAAATCCGTGGATAGAAGTTATGGGCGCAGGAATGGTGCACCCAAAGGTGTTAGAAAATGTTGGAATAGATTCAAGAAAATACCAAGGCTTTGCTTTTGGTGTAGGAATAGACAGGCTTGTGATGCTGAAATCTGGTTTGCCAGATGTGCGAATGTTTTATACAGGAGATTTGAGGGTAACTAATCAATTTTAAAATTTTTTATGATCTTTCTTAAGAGCTGGTTGCAAGACTACATAAAAGAAGACCTACCCCACGCTTTAGAAATAGCTGAAAAAGTTGGCTTACATTCTTTTGAGGTTGAGGGTGTGGAGAAACACGGAGATGATTACATTATTGATATAGATGTTTTACCTAATAGGGCACACGACGCTCTTTCATATATAGGTATGGCGCGAGAAATTGCTCTTGTTTTTGGTTTTGAGCTTAAAGAACCAGAAGTGAAGTTTGATACTAAAGGTGTAGACACTAAAGAGAAAATTAATTTAAAAATAGAAAACCCCAAACTCACAAGAAGAGCAACAAAAAGATTGGTATCTAATGTAGAAGTAGGGCCTTCACCAAAGTGGCTTGTTAAGAAACTCGAAGCAATGGGACAGCAGTCTATTAATAATATAGTAGACGCGACTAATTTTGTGATGTTTGAGACAGGGCAACCCGTACACGCCTTTGATTATAACAAGCTTGCAAAAGATAACTCTGGAATGGTTAATATTTCTATAAGGGGCGCAAAAAAAGGCGAGCATATAAAAATGCTTGACGGAAAAGAGTTCACTCTTGAGGAGGGAATGTTAGTGATAGCAGATGACAAACAAGCTCTAGATATAGCGGGAGTAAAGGGTGGTGTAGTTTCTGGAATAGATGAGGGCACAAAAAATGTAATGCTTTCTGTGTGTAGTTTTGATGCTTCTAATATTAGAAAGACATCGAAGTCTCTTGGTCTTAGAACAGATGCATCAAGTAGGTTTGAAAAAGACATTTCACCCGAGGTGGTTGGTTTCTCTATGGATAGAGTGAGTCAGTTGGTATCTGATTTAGCAAAAGGTGATGTTGCTCCAGCGTTTCTTGATGAATATCCGAGGAAAGCTAATCCGTATAAGACAGGTATGTCCCTAGAAAGGTTAAATAAAATATTGGGGACAGATATTAGTGAGAAAGAACTAGAAAAAATTTTTGATAGGTTTGGATTTAAATATGAGAAAGTGAAACCACTTGATGTGGTAGCAAAGAGTGCGTCAAACTATCTTGGAAAGCCTTACCTATATGGAGCGTCTGTAAGTTATGACGCACCAAATGCATTCGACTGCTCTTCATACGTGGCTTATCTATATGCGCAAGCTGGTGTATCGATACCTCGGACGAGTATTGATCAGTATGTGTTTGGAGAGAAAATTCAGGAACCTGATTTAAGTCCTGGTGATTTAATTTTTATTAACACACAAAAAGGAAACATATGGTACGAAACACAGGTCTATATGAAAGGAACAAAGGTTCCAGAAGGGGTTGATCATGTGGTTTTGTATGTCGGGGATGGTGAAATAATGCACGCCACAAGAAGCACAGGAAACGTGACCAAGGTTAAGCTCTCTGATTATAAGTATAAGAATAATGTGGTTGGATATTGTCGAATGGCAGACAATAAAGAACGATATGTCGTGACAGTTCCCTCTTATAGATTAGATTTAAGAGAGGAAATAGATTTAATAGAAGAATTAGGAAGAATTTACGGATACGAAAACATAAAAGAAGAAGAGCCTTTTAAGGAGCATGGTCCTGTCTCAATAAACAAACAGTTTTATTGGGTGAATAAGATTAGAGATATCTTGGTAAAGGGTGGTTTTTCTGAAGTGTATAACTACACATTTGTAGATAAAGGTGATGTTGAGGTTAAAAAAGCTTTATCGGAAGATAAGAGGTTTTTACGAAAAAGTCTTTCAGACGGATTAGAAAATAGTTTGAATTTAGGGAAAAAGAATGCTCCACTTTTGGGTGTAGAAAAAATAAAAATATTTGAAATAGGGACTGTTTTTTCAAAAAACAAAGAATTCGTTGAACTTGTTGTATCGGAAGATGTTAAAGAGCTTCTCTCAAAAGAACTCAGTGTAAAGATAGATAAACTACCTCTTAACGTAACTGACTTGCTAGATATATTGCCTGACCCAGAGAACTATAAAGATCTAGAAAAACTTGAACTAAACGCTAATGGGTTTAAGGAAATATCTTCATACCCATTTGTACTCAGAGACATAGCGGTTTGGGTGTCGTCAGATAGAAAACCAGAAGCTGTACTAAAGGTAATCAGAGTAGAGGCGGGGGGGTTGTGTGTGAACGCCAGTCTTTTTGACGTTTATGAAAAAGAAAACAAGACATCGTATGCATTTAAACTTGTTTTTCAGTCACAGCACAAAACACTTACAGACGAGGAGGTTAATGTTGTGATGGATAATATTAATAAAGAAATCGAAGCAAATGGATGGGAGGTTAGATAAAAAAGTGGCCGTCCTGAATTAACAGGACGGCCACACTAACGACTACTTCTCTGGATCCGAAGTTGCAAATCCAATCGGAGCTGTGTTGTCGGTTTTTTTTACAAGCATCACAGCCTCTGTAAACCTACTTTGTAGGTGAACAAGAATTTCGTCGACTGGAAACTCGCTATTCTTTGCGATGTCTTCAGCGACAGCCCTCAGTTTGTATAGGCTCGGGGTGTTGTACATAAACCCCCCGATAACAACCGCCTTGTCTAGACGGGCCTCTTTATCTGTGGGAGGTTTTTTGCTCATATTGATTTTTATTTTTGTACTGCTTTGGTTCTAGAGTATAAAACCATATTCTACACTTAATGTCAACAAAATAAAGCTTGTTTTATACACAACCAAATCTATATTCCAGCTTTGTTTTTAGGCGTATTTTTGGTATAATGAGCTCATCAAAAGGTGCTACTTTTTGATGATTTTTTCTTAATATAGATTTAATTTTTTCAGAAATGGCTAAAGAAAAGGCTAAAAAAGAAACCAAGAAAGCAAGTCCAAAAACAACCTCAAAAAAAGAAACAGGATCAAGCTATAAAGCATCTGATATTACAGTTCTAGAAGGGCTAGAACCGGTTAGGAAGCGTCCTGGTATGTACATTGGTACAACTGGACCAGATGGACTACATCACTTGATTACAGAGGTTTTTGACAACTCTCGCGATGAGGCGATGGGTGGTTTTGCTGATACTGTGGAAATTACGCTATTGCCGGGCAATCAAGTTCGTATAGTAGACAATGGACGAGGTATTCCTGTAGATAAACACAAGCAAACAAAAGTATCCGCGCTTGAAACGATTATGACGACACTTCATGCGGGTGGTAAGTTTGGAGGTGAAGGTTATAAAATATCTGGTGGACTTCACGGAGTGGGTGTATCTGTTGTGAACGCTCTGTCTTCATACACAAAAGCTGAAGTTCATAGAGACGGAGGTTATTACTATCAAGAATATACAGCTGGTAAGAAAAAAGCCGCAGTGAAAAAGGTTGGTCCATCAAAATTGAAGGGAACAATTATTACTTTTGAACCTGACCCAAAAATATTTAAAGAAGTATCTTTTAACTGGCAGAAGATTACAACCCACATGCGACAGCAGGCTTATCTTGTTAGAGGCATTCGCATAAATCTTATAGATGCAAGAGAATATGCTGGCAAACTCGACCTCAAAGGAGTCTTTTACTTGAAAGACCTTGATTTGGATGTACCCTCTATGTCTTTTTATTTTGAAGGAGGTCTAATGTCTCTTATACAGTTTTATAACAATCCATTTAAGACGATACATAAAAATATTTTTTATATAGAAAAAGAGGCAGATGATGTTGGGGTGGAGGTTGCGTTTCAGTATGCTGATGATATTTCATCTAGGATCTTACCTTTTGCAAACAATATCCATACACCAGAAGGTGGAACACATCTAACGGGTTTCAAAACCGCACTAACAAGAACTTTAAACAGTTATGCTAGAAAAAATAAATTACTAAAGGAAAAGGATGGAAACTTTGTTGGCGATGATGCTTTGGAGGGCTTAACAGCTGTTGTGTCTGTAAAGATACGGGACCCTCAATTCGAAGGGCAAACAAAGGCTAAACTAGGCTCTGTAGAGGCACGTAGTGCTGTTGAGAGTGTTTTTGGCGAAGCTCTTACAATGTTTTTTGAAGAGAAGCCGGATGATGCTAAGGGGATTGTAAACAAAGGTATTCTTGCAATGCGTGCTCGAAACGCAGCAAAGGCAGCAAAAGATAGTGTGCTTCGAAAGGGTGCACTTGATGGTATGACTCTACCGGGTAAGCTTGCAGATTGTCAGACAAAAAAAGCGGAAGAATCAGAACTCTTTATTGTGGAGGGAGATTCTGCTGGTGGTACAGCAAAAACAGGAAGAGATAGAAGGACTCAGGCAATACTTCCACTAAGGGGAAAGATTTTAAATGTGGAAAGAGCTCGTCTCGATAGAATGCTTGGTTCTGAGCAAATAAAAAACCTTGTTATAGCACTCGGCACAGCTATTGGAGATACATTTAATATAGAAAGACTTAGATACCATAAAATAATCATCGCAACAGATGCCGACGTTGATGGAGCGCACATTCGCACACTTCTTTTGACGCTTTTCTATAGATATTTTAAGACGTTGGTAGAGGGTGGGTATCTTTATATAGCACAACCGCCTTTGTATAAAATAAAAAAAGGTAAATCTGTTGATTATGTTTATACAGAGGAAGAAAAAAGAGACTTTCTAAAGAAAGCGGGAATAGATGAAGAATCTGCAAATGAAGAGGAAGGAAATGAAGAAGCTCAAGAAGATGGAGAGGAAAATGAAGAAGTAGATGAGAAAAAAACGAAAACTCAAAATATTTCTCTTCAGAGATATAAGGGACTTGGTGAGATGAACTCTGATGAACTTTGGGAAACAACCATGGACCCAGAAAAGCGTGTACTAAAGCGGGTTACTATCGAAGATGCCGTAGAGGCAGACAGAATCTTTGATGTTCTTATGGGTACAGATGTTTCTTCAAGAAAATCATTTATCCAAAACAATGCAAGAGCGGCAAATATTGATATTTAAAGGTGAAAGGGCGACGAATTGATGTTCGCCGCCCTGGAATGGGTTGTATGTTACCAAGACTTAAGGTTTGCTCTTCTTATATTACTTCTTCTTATCTCACGTCTGATTTCTATATTCTCAATCTCAGCTTCGATGAGGTTTTTCATCTCGTCATAACTCAGGTCTCTACCCAGTATTTTTGCTGTATTTTGAGCAAACTCAATCATCCCCTCGCGCACGCTCTCTTGGAGCAGAGCTTCAAGCCTTTCCGTACGTAGAGGTTCTAGTAGAAGTTTTGCTGTATCACGAGCAGCGTGTGGGTCGCGGCCGGTACTATTCTGTTTATCAAAAAGCTCAATAAGCTTCTCTGTGCGCACAGGCTCAGGTAGAGATTTTGCCGTGTCTCGAGTGTCTTCATTTAGACCTTCTCTGAACTGGATAGAGAAAAGTTCTAGTAACTTCTCAGTGCGAAGCGGTTCAGATAGACGTCTTGCTATCTGTAGCCTGGGATCCTCATCATCGTCATTCCAAGACCCACTGTTGCTAGGCAGGATATTTTTCATGGTGTTCTTTGTGTTTTGAGGGTTCTATTTTTCTTACCAAAATTACATCACATATTTAGATTTGTCAATATTCTCATACAAAACAACGCCAAAACGGCACCACAGGAGTACTTCTTGTTTGCTAACTCACTTCGTTTATAAGCAAACAAAGTCGCAAACCTTGATATTTAGCCATATTTTGGGTGTAATTGTGTATAAGTACTGAAAAATCTAGTCTTTAGTTATATACTGAGGTTAGGTTGAGAAAATTAATAGTTAATACTTATTAACATGAGCAAATTAGGAGCAAACAAAGGAAATGCGTGGCTAATTATCCTTCTTATTGTTGCTATTATCGTTGTAGCTCTTCTTCTAACGCGACAAGATGGAGATGATGCTATGGTTGACGGTGAAGCAATGACAGAAGAGGTTATGGAAGAAGGAACAGAAGCCATGGGACACGACAGTGACGATATGGAAGCTATGGATGCTATGGACGGTGACGCTATGGATGCAATGGACGATGGCGACGCTATGGTGGAGGAACCAGCAAGCTAAGACTAAACTTTAATATATTCGAAAACCACTTTTACCGCTTTTGCGGTGGAGTGGTTTGTGTTGTGTAAACACAAAAAATAACAAAAACGCTGGTATAATATTTGTCTATGGCTGATCTATCTATATTTGTAGCATTTTTTGCTGGAGTTGTTTCTTTTCTTTCTCCTTGCATACTTCCTGTATTACCAGGATTTCTTGCGTACCTAGGGGGCGTCAGTACTGAAGATGAAGGTTCTCGTAAAAGTACATTTATGAACTCAGTATTTTTTGTACTCGGATTTGCTGTTGTGTTCGCTATATTGGGAGTTATTTTAAATGCATTTTTACAAGACGTTGCGGGAGAAGTTCAAACATGGTTAGCGCGAATAGGTGGAACTGTTGTTATACTTTTTGGGCTTTATTTAGTTGGACTTATTAAGATTCCATACTTAGAAAGAGATCATAAGATTGCGGTAAAGAGAAAGTTTAACTCAAGATATCTAACATCCTTTGTGTTTGGTTCTGCTTTTGCGGCAGGATGGACTCCATGCGTAGGGGCTGTATTGGGGGCTATATTGGGGCTTGCTGTGGCTTCTCCAGGCTCTGCTTTTACACTACTTCTATCATATTCAATAGGACTTGGAATACCGTTTTTGGTTGTTGGGTACTTTGCCACAACAGCAGGAAATTGGATAGCGAAGTATTCTGGATTTTTGAAATATATAAATCTTATTTTTGGAATATTACTGATTATTATCGGAGTGTTTGCATTTACAGAGAGCCTGACTTTGATTGCGAGCTTTGAATTTTTAAACAAATTAATTTTATAGAAATATGCCAGCAAAGAAGACAATACTGCTCATAGTAGTACTCATTATGATTGTAGGGGGGATCTTTTATTTAGAATCAAAGAAAGTAGGAGGCTCAGGAGAGGTTACATCTGATATCATTAATTCAATGGACGAAACAGAAAAAGCAAAAAAATACCCTCGAGCAAAAGAAATAGACCCAGATTATGGGTTTATAAACTCTGACGGTATCACTGTTGAGGAGCTGATTGGTAAAAAAGTAATTCTTTTAGACATTTGGACATATAGCTGTATTAACTGTCAGCGTACTTTGCCATATATCACCGGATGGTATGAGAAATACAAAGACCAAGGTCTTGAGATTATTGGCGTTCATACGCCAGAATTTGAATTTGAGAAAGATTATGAAAATGTGCTTGCTGCGACTAAACAATTTGGTGTTACTTATCCTGTTGTGCTTGATAATGACTACAAAACATGGAATGCATATGGAAATAGATATTGGCCGCGTAAATATATTATAGATATAGACGGGTTTGTGGTTTATGATCACATTGGAGAGGGTGCGTATGCAGAAACAGAGAAGGTAATACAGGAGCTCTTAAAAGAGAGAAAGGAAAGATTAGGTGAAGACATTCTTGTAAGTGAAGACATACTTACGCCGAGTGATGCAGAGAGGGTTGATAGAACAAAACCACGAAGCCCTGAAGTTTACTTTGGCGCATGGAGAAATAATTCTTTAGGGAATGGTGCTACCAAAACTAAGGGTGTGCAGATATTTGAAGAACCTGAAGGAATAAAGACACACATACAGTATTTTGAGGGTGAGTGGGATATAAAACAGGAGTATGCAGAAAATGTGGGTGTTGGAAAGATAATATTTAGATATCAGGGCGGTAAGGTGTTTATGGTTGCATCTTCAGTCGAAGGTGTGTCTATGAAAGTTCTTGTAGATGGAGAAGAGGTTGGCGCTAGGGCTGGTTCTGATGTTGATGAAAATGGAGAGGTTTATATTCAAAACGAACAATTATACAGACTTATAGAGGATCCAGATGGTTGGGGAGAGCACACTCTTGAGCTTATACCACAAGGCCCTGGGTTACAGGCATTTACGTTTACTTTTGGGTAATCTTGACAGAAACACTATTTAGTGTTAATATATTAGAGAACAAAACGGTTCTCAGAAATGGCAAAAAAACCAGCCAAGAGGACCTTCTTGTCAGATACTTCTGTGTCTTATAACAAGAGGGTGAAGCCTCACACGAAGAAGCTTATGAAGGCTTTTCTCAAGAGTGATCTTGGGGCAATCTTCAAGGAGCTCTTCCTAGCTTCTTTATTTGGTGCAATTTTTGTTCTCGAAGCAACGGTATTTGCTTTTTACCATAGCATTAAGAACAAGTAATTAGAGCCCGTGCGACATTTGTTGTGCTGGGCTCTTTAATTTTGTGTAATTAAATTTAATACTAAAAATATTGTTTTACAAAACCTTCGCAACCATACACCACCTCTTGCAAATCATTTGCAAGAGGTGGCTTATAGCAAACGAAAGTGTAAGAATCTAAGTAAAAAACCGCCCGCGAAAACCCTTAGGGGTTCTCGGGACAGCCGATTGGTACCACTTGGTACTATTTTTTGTCTCTGGGACACCTGGTGCAGGTTTTCCTACTCTTGATGTGTCCGTGAATACAAAAGGGGTTGTTGCTACTGCTAGAGCTCATTCTCTTGTCTGTATTGGTTCTGCAGATAGTGAGTTTTTAATATACCACATTTCTACCGCTTTGCCCAGCGGTCGTATAGGATTGGCACAAGAACAAGAGTGAGAACGACTGAGAATGAAAGCCCAAATATAATAGCCCAAGCAAGTGGTGACCATAATTCAGCAGCGTAGGTAAGTGGGAATATTCCTATTACTGTAGTTATTGTTGTTAAGAGAATAGGTCTTAGTCGTGATACGGAACCTTCCATTACCACTTCACGCATTGGTTTTTCAGGATTGCGCTTACGTATATTATTCATCTTGTCTATAAGTATAATGGAGTTGTTAACAAGAATTCCAGAAAGCGCAATTATACCCATAAGAGAAGGGAATGAGAGAGCTTTGCGTGTGAGTACTAGACCGATGAATATACCGATTAGTGAGAATGGGATTATGACAAGGATAAACAGCGCATATCTAAAGGAATCAAACTGAAGGACAAGTATTGCGAGCATCAAAAGAAGTCCCGCTATAAATGCATAACCCATTTCTTTAAATGATTGGTCTACGTCTTCTGTCTCTCCCCCTATTTTCATTTCTATACCCTTGTCTATGTCGAGTTCTGTTAAAGCTCGCTTTTTAAACTCAGAAATGATTGCACTTGCTGATGCCCCAGATTGCACCTCACTTGATGCCGTGGCTATTCTCTTGGAATCTTCATGTCTTATTACAGAGCTACTTCTCTCTAGTGATACATCTAATATAGAGCCAAGAAGCACAGAGCCACGAGGTGTGCTCACTCTTATCTGTCTTACTGTATCTATAGTTGTATTTGTTGTTTCTTGTGGGTCTAGATAGTTAGGGTTTAAGTTTAGCTTTACCACTACATCTACATCAGCGGTATCTGTCTTGATGGTTGTGGCTGTGGCGCCCTGTACCGCCGTTCGGAGCACACTTGCTACTTGTGCCGGTGATATACCAAGCTCGGCTGCTTTTGCTCTATCTATTCGCAACACAAATTCAATACCGTTGTCTTTTGTGCTCGTATTTACCGCTTTTGTGCCATCTATTTTTTTTAATATGTCTTGAGATTGTAGAGCAACTCTTTCTAGGTCCGCAAGATTGTCACCAAAGAATGTTATAAGAACAGGCGCTCCAGACGGAGGGCCATTATTTGTCTGCAACACTCTCACCTCAGCGTCTTTTATTACACTCACACTTTCTTGGATTCTTTCTGATACATCAGAGCTGTCACCCTTTCTATCCTTCTTTAAATTGATTGTTATGTTCGCTACTTTAGTATTTGATGCACCTCCTCCAAGACTATCTCCTGCAAAAGCAGAACCTGAACCGACAGTGGTTAGGAAAGATTCAATATCTTCTTCTTCATACAAGATTTCTTCCACAGCTCTTGTGATTAGGTCTGTCTCTTCAAGAATGGTCCCAGACTCTAGTTCTATTTCTAGGAATACAAAATCCAAGTCTTCTTGCGGGAAGAAAGATACTTCTAGAATTCCTATCATTGGAAGAGTAAGTACAAAAAAGAATGCCACAACACTCCCTAATAGAATTTTTTTCTCTCTTCTTCTATTACCGAGAACTTTACCCAATTTTTCTCTGTACCACATTTCTATTTTATGAGAATAAAAAGCTCTTTTATCAAACGTTTTTTCTTTTATATCTACTTTGAGCACATCTACTGCTATCAGAGGCAAAAGACCAAGCGCAACAATAATAGACGCAGCTAGCACGAAAATCATAGTAAACGGAATACTCGCAATAAATTCTCCTGTGATTCCTGATATGAAAAACAGTGGGAAGAACACAGCTATTGTAGTGAGGGTTCCAGAAAAAAGAGGCGAGTGGTATTCCTTGAGTGTGTCGAGCGCAACCTCTTTTAATGGTTTATGGCCGTTATTTCGTATATTTGTGTACATTCCTTCTACTACTACAATTGCAGAATCAACCAAGATACCCACAGCTAGGATAAGGGAGAAAAGACTTACGAAGTTAACTGTATTTCCTGAAGCATTAAGGCCTATGAATGAGATAAGGAAGGAGAAGGGTATTGCAAGTCCTGCCAGAAGTGCTTCTTTCCATCCGATAGCGATAAAGAGGATTATCATCACAAGTAGTACTGTTTGGAGCGCTGTGAATGTAAGGTTTTTTAGGTCGTCTTTTATAAACTCACCAACATCAAAAGATATTAAAAAGTCAGATGTCTCGAGTAGGCCACCCTCTTCTTGCATTTCGGCTAATCTTTCTCGAACACCCTCCGTGATCTCTACTATGTCGCCACCAGATTGCTTTATTATTGAAAATGAAACTGATTGTGCTGAAGGTTCACCACCTATGCTTACTCTTGAGAGACTTGTAGCTTTTTCTACTCCCGCTGATACAAACGCTATATCTCTTATGTATATTGGTATTCCGTTGCGATCTGTTATAGCTATATTTTCAACTTCAGATATCTCCTCTATGTCTCCGTCAAAGGAAACGCTGTATTCAATACCAGAAAATCTAATAGAGCCAGTGGGTAGTGATGCATTTGCAGAACGCAGTGCATTTGTGACTTCACCAAGACTAATTCCAAACTTCTCTAATTGTTCTTGGTCTACTATTACTTGAACCTCTCTCTTCCTAAGACCTTGTGGTATTACATCTGAAACTCCTTTTATGAGCTTGAGTTCGCGCTCAAGATCTTCGGCAAAATCTATAACTTCTGTTGCGGCACGGTCTGTGGCAACAGAGATAATCATCACAGGCTCTGAAGAAAAATCTATCTGTAAAACTTGCGGGTCTTCGGCTTCATTTGGAAGGTTTGATTTGATTTTATCTACTTGGTCTTTTAGGTCTTGTATAGATTTATCCAAGTCTGCTTTTGCATCAAACTCAACAACAACAGAAGAGATAGATTCTCCAGATGTAGATGTCAGATTTTTTACATTATCTAAATTTGTAAGCCCACTCTCTATTTCATTTGTGACTAACTTTTCTACATCTGCTGCAGAACCGCCGGGTAGTATTGTTGTGACAACTCCAATAGGAACCTCTACTTCAGGGTTTGATTCTTTAGGTATGGCGATAAGAGATAGAAGCCCGACAACAATAAGCGTGAATATAATCAGCTGACTGAATCGTCTGTTCTTTATAAAAAATGACCAAAACCTAAACATAGCATTATCTTACCTCTACTAACTGTCCGTCTTTGAGTCCTCGTGCGTCTGTGACTATGTTCATTTCATGTGTGAGACCTTCTTGTATTAGAACCTTCTCACCAATAATGGGTCCGAGCACGACTTTATTCCCAATTAGTACACCAGCTGTATCAACAGAAAATACCAAGACTCTGTCTGGTTCAATTTTTAGAGCAGATATTGGAATTGTAATAGGTGTATTTTCATCAATTTTATCTGTAGCCATATTTCTCTCTATTTCTACTCTTACAGAGCTTCCGTTTACTAGACTTTCTGTGCTTACTTTCGGAGCAATATTTACCTCAATTTTCTTAGTAAGAGGGTCTAGTGCCGGCGCCATACTTGTGACAACACCCTCATAACGATCGGCTATAAGAACATTTGCTCCCACTGAAACTTGGCTTCTGTCTTCTTCTGTTATGTATGCTTTTATCACAAGTGAGTTATTGTTTGACACAAACGCAACCGGTTGAAAAAGTGAAACAAAACTTCCTTTTTTAATAGGGAAACTGTTTAGGGTTCCAGTAATAGGTGTTCGCACAACTGTTTTTTCAAACGCAGCCCTTGCTCCAGCCAAAGAACCTTGAGCTTGTTTTAAAGATGCTTCTGCTGCGATGACGTCTTGACTTCGTCCTCCAACAATTCCAATTTCTTGATTTTTCTTTGCCACTTCGAGGCTGGCAACACTACCATTAAGAGCATTTATCTCAGCTGTCATCGCAGATATGGTTGCGGTTAATGTATTCCTTGCGCTAAGCATATTTGCTCTATGTGTTACAAGATCTGTTGCTGTGAGATTTATGTTTGCTTCTGTTGTATTAACCGCTGTTGCTAGATTGTTTATAAAGTTTCTAACAAGACTAAGGTTTGAGCTTGATTTATCTAGAGTAACAACAAACTCTTCTATGGTTTTTGCATTATCAATATCCAACCTCCATTTTTCTAGTAGTCTTTTGATAGAAGCTCGTCCGTCTTCGATTTTTGTTTGAAGATTTTGGTCTGCAACTGTGAAATTAAGTAAAGGTCTTTGCGCAAATGGATTACTAAATAGCTTGTCGGCCTTGTTAAATATAATATCGTCTACTGTTGCAAATGCGTTTTCAAGAGCATTGAGTGCGGAAACTTTAGCTTGTTCGAGCTTGTCCTCAGCCTGTGATACAGACAGAAATAGAATGTCTTGCTCTTCGCCCCGAGCTCCAGAAGTTAGTTTAGATAGGTTTGCTTCAGCAGCTTCATAAACACCTTGTGCTTGCAAAAGAGAGGCTCTCTGAACAGCATTTTCGGTTTGAGCGAGAATCTGTCCTGCAAATACTTTTTCACCAATACTAGAGTAGACTGCCGTTATTTCACCTTGAGATTGTGCTCTGATATCAGCCTCATTTTTTGATTCAACAGAACCTATTATAGAAAGCGGTTCAGCATTGCTTGAAAGGGTAGCCACTGAACGAACACTTACTTGTTTTAGATTAGATTCTTCTACTATTGGTGAGTCTGCAAAAAATATTGTTTTTATTACTAAAAAACCAACAATTATAAAGCCAATTGTTAGTATTTGGATTATTCCAAGCTGTCTGAACCA